>NZ_JBYISM010000009.1:0-239396 GCF_057708605.1 Nocardia sp. bgisy118
GCTGTCGGCCGACCTGCTGCTCGTGGCCGCGATCCGCCACCGCTTCCGCCCACGCCACCTCGCCCGATCACGCGGAAGCACCCGGACCGAGGCACCGCGCTGGATCGCCACCCGCGCCAATCGATCCCGGCCTCGCCCACCCGTCCCCACCGAGCTGTCCGCGAATCAGGTACGCCTGCCCGAGTCGGTGTCGAACAGCGGCAGCGGCGCTGTCGGGGTGATCGACCTCGGCGCCGACGGGCTCGCCGTCATCGCGGCCGCCGGAACCCTCAACCTCTCGCTGCGCACCCCGGCCGAACAGGACAGCCTCGTCGGTCAGCTCGCGGGCTGGCTGCACACCCTGCGCCAACCGGTACAGATCCTGGTGCGTTCGGCACGGCTGGACCTGACCGAGCACATCACCGGCCTGCACACCGCCGCCGAACAGATGTCACCCGACCTCGCCGCTGCCGCGCTCGACCACGCCGACCACCTCGCCGAGCTGACCGCACGCGAGGACCCGACCCACCGCCAAGTGCTGCTGATCTGGCGCGAACAGATCGAGACCCTGGCCGCCACCGGGCTGCGTGCCAAGTTGCCCGGCAGGGGTCGGGCACGGCGCGCGTTGTCCGGCGGTGCCCGCCGGGCGGCCGAGTCCCGGCTCTTGCGTCGTATGAATGAGGCCGCCGATGTGCTGGCACCGCTGGGTATCTCGGTCAACGCCCTCGATGACGTGGCGGCTACCGCCGTGCTGGCCAGCTGCACCAACCCGGAGGGCCTCGTCTCGGCCGCCGCCGACATCGCCGCCGCCGACGCGATCATCACCACCGATCCCCAAGTCCGGACACCCGACCCGTTCACCGGTGAGGGCCTCGACCGGTTCGCGCCGGAATCCCTCACGATCGGCACCCGGCATCTGGAGATCGGGTCGGACTGGACCGCGACCCTCGCGGTCACCGGCTACCCGCGAGAAGTGACCGCTGGCTGGCTCGCGCCGCTGCTCTCGCATCCCGGCAGGGTCGAGGTCGCAGTGCACATCGACCCCATCGACCCGGCCACCGCCGCGACCCGGCTGCGCCGCCAGCAGGCCCGCCTGGAATCCTCGCGCATGCACGACGCGAGCCGGGGCCGCCTGACCGACCCGCAGGTCGATGTCGCCGTCGAAGACGCCGCCGACCTGTCCGCCCGGGTCGCCCGCGCCGAAGCGCGCCTGTTCCGGGTCGGGGTGTATCTGAGCGTGCACGCCGCCTCGGAAACCGAACTGGCCGACGAGGTCGCCGCCGTCCGCGCCCTGGCCGCGAGCCTGCTCGTGGACACCTGCACCCTGTCCTACCGCGCCGCTCAAGCCTGGGCCACCACCCTCCCACTTGGGCTCGATCTCATCCGGGTGCAGCGGACCTTCGACACCACCGCCCTCGCCGCGGCCTTCCCCTTCGACTCCCCACAACTACCCGCCACCGACCCTGCCCAGGCCACCCGCCCGCAGGGGGTGCTCTACGGTCGCGATGCCGCCTCGGGGTTGTTGTTCGTGGACCGGTTCTCCCCCGACGCCCACAACCACAACCTCGTCATCCTCGGCCGCAGCGGCGCGGGCAAGTCCTATCTGGTCAAGACCGAGATCCTGCGCTCGCTGTATCGCGGCATCGAGCAGGTGATCATCGATCCCGAAGACGAATACCGCCGCCTCGCCGCAGCCGTCGGCGGCGCCCACATCCGCCTCGGCGCACCGGGTGTCCGGCTCAACCCGTTCGACCTGGAAATCCACACCCGCCCCGACGGTCACCGCACCGCCCCCACCGACGCCCTCACCCGACGGAAACTGTTCCTGCACACCCTCATCCAAGTCCTGCTCGGCGACCAGAACCCCGCGCAGCGGGCAGCATTGGACACCGCCCTGGCGGCGACCTACGCCGCTGTCGGGATCACCGGCGACCCCGCCACCTGGACCCGGCCCGCGCCTACGCTGAGCGGGTTGCGTGACCAACTCGCACGCCTCGCCACACCGGCTGCCGGGGAGTTGGCCGCCGCACTGCACCCGTTCGTCGGCGGCGGGGCCTATGCCGGGTTGGTGGACGGGCCGACCACCACCGACCCCGAGGGCGGGCTGATCGTTTTCTCCCTGCGCGAGCTACCCGAGGAGTTGAAGACGATCGGGACCCTGCTCGTGCTGGATGTGACCTGGCGGCGAGTATCGAGCCCGGCGAATCGGAGGCCCCGCATGATCACCGTGGATGAGGCGTGGCTGCTCATGCGCCAACCCGCCGCCGCCGAGTTCCTGTTCCGGGCGGCCAAGAGTTTCCGCAAGCACTGGGCCGGGCTCACCATCGCCACCCAGGACAGCGCCGACGTGCTGTCCACCGAGTTGGGGCGCGCGATCGTCGCCAACGCCGCGACCCAGATCCTGCTGCGCCAAGCCCCGCAAGCCATCGACGAGGTCGCCACCGCCTTCCGCCTCTCCGAGGGCGAACAGCAATTCCTGCTCTCCTCGGCACGCGGCAGCGGCCTGCTCGCAGTCGCGGGCACCGATCGGGCCGTATTCGGATCATTGGCCTCACCAGGTGAGAACGCGCTCATCACCACCGACCCCGGCGAACTCGCGACCATCGACACCGTCGACACCGACATCGAACTCGACCGGGTCCGGCCACTGGCCCCACTCACCGAACCCGACCCAGGCGACGACACCGCCACGGCAACCGCAGGTCTGGACGGGCGGGTGGCATGAGCGCGGATTTCTCCATCCCGCCGCCGGTCGTCGTCTCCGTGCGTCGCGCGGCGAAGGCAACTGTCGCACGCGAACGGGGGCGGCCGGTGGTGTGGGTGGTTGATCGCGCCCCCAGGATCGGCCGCTGGCGCGATGTCGGGGGCAGCGGTGGCCCGGGGGTCAAATGGCGGCCGGGATGGCGTCAGAAGCGTTGGGCGAGAAGACAGTTGACGACTCGGCAGGTAGGGAGCGTTGATAGACCCCCGGTGCCCGGCGATCCGGCCACCGAGACACAGATATCAGCGATACCTGGTGCCCGCTCCACCCGTATTGGACGTCGTGGACGTGGTGCCGGGAATGGAAGGAAAAGGGGTGTTCGTGGACAGGCAATCCCCAGCGAGACAGGTAGTCACGTCGCTACACCGCCCGGGTGAGCCGCGTGATCGGGCAAAGCGTGGAAATGATCGGAGAGGTGAGTCAGCAATGACAATTGCGAAGGTAAGCGATCAGTTCGGTATGTCGCCGGTTCGGAGGGGGAAGTATTTGGGGGCCGCAATGTGCTCTCGCAATGGATTGTCCACCACGAACCCCGGATTCGGCAGCGCAGGAGGTCGCGGTGATGGGCAGTAATGAGCAGGTTATCCAGCCGTCATGCTGGTATACGACCGAAGAGGTGGCGGCGGTCCTGAAGGTGGATGCGTCGAGCTTGCGGCGCTGGCGTACCGCCAGCCCGACCCAGGGTCCGCCGTTCGTCACGATCTCCGACCGCACCACCCGGTACAGCGGCGCTGATCTTTTGGACTACCTGAACAGTCGGCGTGTGGATCCGAGAGCCGCGTGATGGGTGATCGGATAGGCGTGATGCCGATCGGTGTGCCGATGCGCGGCGATATCGAGGTCCGGGGAAAGGCCGGGCGTTGCCGGGCTCGGATGCGGTGGACCGACCCGGTTACCAAGCGACGTGACTCGAAATCGGAATCCTTCGCTACCGAGGACGAGGCACGGGCATGGATCGAGCGAATCGAACAGGCTGCCGCGCGTGGTGTCGATCCGAGGACCGCGACATCCACTCTGGCCGAGTACGGAGACGCCAACTGGGACACGGCTCTGCGCGGAGTCGAGCCGAAGACGCTGGACCCGTACCGGGCGGGCTGGCGGCTGCGGGTGAAGAAGACACTCGGGCATCTGCCGATCACGATGGTGACAACCGGCGTTGTGGACAGGGCCGTGACGAAGTGGATCGAGTCCGGGTGCGGTGAGTCGACGATCAAGAACACCCTTGCGGTATTGAGCCGTGTGCTCGATCAGGCGGTGCGCGACGAGGTGATCGATCGAAACCGAGTGAAGGTCGTCGGCTGGCAGAACCAGCTCGTCAAGCACGAGGACGACATCGATGATCCGCGAGCGTTGGCGTTGCTGAACTGGGAAGCGTTGCAGCAGTTGGCTGCCGCGCTCGTGGAGGCGTCGGTCGGCCGTTTCCAGGGGTGGGGTGATGTGGTGCTGTTCGCGGCCTGCACCGCTGTGCGAATCGGTGAGGTGTCCGGCTGCCGCATCCGTGACATCGATACCGAGAAATGGATCTGGACGCTGCGCCGTCAGACGACTCCGGGGCCGGGTGGAATGCTCGACAAGCGCACGAAGGGCAAACGCGCTCGCTCGATTCCGCTGATCGCGGAGATCCGTCCGATGATCCTCCGCCGGATCGAGGCGGCTCAGGAGCGGGTCGCCACCGATCCGGCGCTCCGCGATGCGAATGAAGACGAGCGACGGGAAGCCCTGCTGGACGCGCGGCTGTTCGTCGGTCCGCGCGGCGGCCGGATCGCTACCGCAGTTCTCCGCAACGCCACCCACTGGGACGAGGTGGTGACCCGGCTCGGTCACCAGCATCTGCGTCGTCACGATCTGCGGCACACCGGCCTCACCTGGTTCGCTGACGCGGGCGTACCGCTGCACCGGCTTCAGCGCATCGCAGGACATACCGACCCGCGAATCACTCAGCGATACCTCCATCCCGACATTCAGGCGTTACAGAACGACGGCGAGCTGTTGTCGCGGTTCCTCGTGATGCCGAACAGCGGACCACAGATCCCGGAGCTACTGGCCCGACAAGGGCAGGACTTCACGGACGATGGGCCCGACGGTCCCAAAATGGTCCCAAGGCTTCGGATGGTCGAGTGACAGAAAACCCCTTCCGACGCTGGTCGGAAGGGGTTTTTCGGTGTCGGGCTGACAGGATTTGAACCTGCGACCACTTGACCCCCAGTCAAGTGCGCTACCAAACTGCGCCACAGCCCGTGGTGCGCCCGTTGGGGCGCTTGAAGAGATTACAACAGTGTGTGTCGGGAGAGCTAATCGGCTGGTCAGATGGGGTGGCGGGCGCGTTGGTCAGGGTCGGGTGGTGGGCGGTGTTGTGATGAGGATTCGGGGATCGCTTGTCCGAACCAGGGCAGCCGGGTGTGCCAGAGGTCGTGCCGCCACAGGTGCTCGTAACCCAGCTCGATCACCACCTTGTCCGCCATCGGTGTCGAGATCGCCCACGCAGCAACCCAATACCTCACCGATGCGGGTCGCGGTGCACGGAGCGAACTCCACCACCTCACTCCAGCCCTGCCATTCGCCCGCCGACGCAGCGACCAGGGCCGCGGCGGATCTGGATGCCGAAGAAACCGTTCCACACCGGTATCGGCGCTCCCGAACTCATGCTCGCCATCATGGTGGGCGCCACACCCGACCGCGTGTCAGCTCGGCAGGGGCCGGTCGCACGAGTCCCGATAAGGCGATGTCGACTGTCCCCGCCGACCCGGGCGCAATCCACGGTCCACTCGACGCGGGGATCTACTCGAAGCCCTCGTCGACCGGATCGCGTTCTTCTCCCCTTTCGCCGAACATGCACCCAGACCACCCGCCTAGCTGTAATTTATCATTAACTTCCTCTCCCGAATATCAAGAGGTACTCCTTTAGTTCGCACATCAGACGCAACAGATACTCCTTAATGATCAGTAACTTACGACTCCCTCGCGAGCTTCCCGCCTGCCAGAATTTCGGCTGGGCGTGATCACATGCGCCCGACACGTCTCGGCAACCGGACCGAGAATCGTCGGAAGGACAGGGCCGATGGGGCACTACAAGAGCAATGTCAGGGACCTGGAGTTCAACCTGTTCGAGGTACTCGGCCTCGAGGAGATCTTGCGGACCGGCGCGTTCGGCGACCTGGACGGCGAGACTGTGCGGTCGATGCTGACCGAAGCCGCGCGGCTGGCGGAGGGGCCGGTCGCCGATTCCTTCGCCGAGACCGACCGCAATCCGCCGGTCTTCGATCCGGCGACGCATTCGGTGCGATTGCCCGACGCGTTCAAGCGATCGGTGCGCGCATGGTACGACGGCGAGTGGTGGCGCGTTGGCAAAGCCGAGGTGGTCGGCGGCGTTCCCGCACCGCGGATGCTGGATTGGGCTATCAGCGAATTCGTCCTCGGGGCGCAGCCTGCCGCGTTCATGTACACGGGCGGACCTGGCATGGCCGACATCATCAACGGCATCGGCACCGAAGAACAACGCCATTGGGCCGCGCTGGCGGTACAACGGCAATGGGGCGCGACCATGGTGCTGACAGAACCCGACGCCGGTTCCGACGTGGGCGCGGGCCGCACCAAGGCGGTCGAGCAGGAGGACGGCTCCTGGCACATCGAGGGAGTCAAGCGCTTCATCACCTCCGCCGACTCCGACGACCTGTTCGAGAACATCCTCCACCAGGTGCTGGCACGCCCCGAGGGCGCCGATCCCGGTACCAAGGGGCTGAGCCTGTTCATCGTGCCGAAGTACCTCTTCGATTCCCAGACAGGCGAACCCGGTGAACGCAACGGTGTGTTCGTCACCAACGTCGAGCACAAGATGGGCCTGAAAGCTTCTGCCACTTGCGAATTGACCTTCGGCGGTCACGGCATCCCGGCGAAGGGCTGGCTGGTCGGCGAGGTACACAACGGCATCGCGCAGATGTTCGACGTCATCGAACAAGCCCGGATGATGGTCGGCACCAAGGCCATCGCGACCCTGTCGACCGGGTACCTCAATGCGCTGGAGTACGCCAAACAGCGCGTGCAGGGCAGCGACCTCACCGAGATCGCGGCCAAATCCGCCCCGCGGGTGACTATCACCCACCATCCCGATGTGCGTCGCTCACTGATGATGCAGAAGGCCTACGCCGAGGGCCTGCGCTCGATCTACCTGTACACCGCTGCCCACCAGGATCCCGTTGTCGCCCACCATGTCTCCGGCGTAGATGCCGAACTCGCCGCGCGGGTCAACGATCTGCTGCTGCCGATCGTCAAGGGCGTCGGTTCCGAGCGGGCCTACCAGTACCTGACCGAATCGCTGCAGACCTTCGGCGGCTCCGGCTTCCTGCAGGACTACCCGGTCGAGCAGTACATCCGCGACGCCAAGATCGACTCGCTCTACGAGGGCACCACCGCCATCCAGGCGCAGGACTTCTTATTCCGCAAGATCGCCCGCGACCGCGGCGTGGCACTGGCCCATGTTGCGGGCAAGGTCAGGGAAACAGCCGAATCCACCGCCGACAACGACCGGCTGAAGGCCGAGAAGATCCTGCTCGCCACCGCCCTGGAGGACGTGCAGGATATGGCGGGCCGGCTCACCCAGCACCTGCTCGACGCGCAGGAGAACCCCACCGAGCTGTACAAGATCGGCCTGGAGTCGGTGCGTTTCCTCCTCGCTGTCGGCGACCTGCTGGTCGGATGGCGTCTGCTCGTCGCCGCCGAAATCGCAATCACGGTGCTGGATTCCGGCGATGGCGGCGCCGACCGCGCCTTCTACGAAGGCAAGATCGCGGTCGCGTCGTTCTTCGCCAAGACAGTGCTGCCGCGACTGAGCGCCGATTGGGCCGTCATTTCCGAGATCGACACCTCGATCATGGAGCTCGACGAAGCCGCCTTCTGAGGCGTCGTACGCCCGGGATGAGCGTGACGGCCGAGCCCGAACAAACGTGGAAGCCGCTCTTGCCGCTGGAAAGGCAGAAGCCCCGCATCCGAGGGATGCGGGGCTCATCTACTGCGTCGCTCAGATCGTGCGGACGTCCTGCGCCTGCGGGCCCTTCTGGCCCTGACCGATCTCGAACTCCACGCGCTGTCCTTCTTCCAGGGACTTGAATCCCGAGCCGGACACGGCGGAGAAATGAACGAAGACGTCGGGGCCGCCACCGTCTTGCGCGATGAAGCCGAAGCCCTTTTCGCTGTTAAACCACTTCACACTGCCTTGAGCCATTTGCTTACTTCATCTTTTCTGTAGGTGAGCCAGCGAATCACACCGATAAGCCTGATCTCACTCGTCTACCCTCCCATGGATCGGCGGTTTCCCCGCCATCGATACCGCAGCCTGTGAGCAAGCCGACAAACGACGATTCAGGCCGATCTCCGTTCGCCTGGCATCGGAGCGCGCTGACCGGCGACACCATCCTCGTGGCGCTAACGCCTCCGGTCGAGCCGCATGCGATGGGACGCGCGGGACTACGCGACGGCCGCTGAGCCGAACCAGTGCGACAGCGCTTCGCGCAGCGTGGGTGCGGCGGTATCGGCCGGTTCGCCGATCGTCACGGCCCAAGCGATGTGGCCGTCCGGGCGGATCAGCAGGGCGTCGGCCGGTTGATCATCGGTCTTGGCCGTGTGAATGTCGATGCGGTGCGCCCATTCCCGGCCGATCTCGCGGAGCTCCGGGCGGTCGGCCAGGTCGAGGAAGACAGGCCGCCCGGCGTGCATGAGTTCGGCGACGCTCGTCGTGCCCCGATCGGTGTGCAGGGTGAGATCGGCCGCGAAGACGCCGGTCAGTATGTGCTCGCCGGGCATCGGGTAGCGGATGTCGGTGCCGCCGACCAGCGCTCCGATGCGGCGCAGAGCCGGTTCGTCGCTGAGCAATTCCTGGAAGACCTCGCGCAGCGAGTCCGCGGCCTCGTCGTGTCCGCGCCGCAGCGCCACCTGCGCCCGGGTCTGCAGCCGTGCCCGCGCACCGGCGAAGTGGCGTTCGTCGTGATAGGTGTCCAGCAGTCCGGCCGGAGCCCAGCCCTGGACGTCGGCGGCCAGCTTCCAAGCCAGGTTGACCGAATCGAGCATGCCGACATTGAGCGCGGTGCCGGTGGCGGGCAGCAGGTGCGCCGCATCGCCTGCGAGCAGGACCCGCCCGTCCCGGTACCGTTCGGCCTGCCGATCCTTGAAGGTGAAGCGCGACAGGCGCTTCGGATCCGACATGGGGAGATCCACGCCGAGCACGCGGCGCACACTGTCCGCGAGCTCGGTCAGGGTCAGCGGCTCGTCATCGTCGTAGTCGGCGGTCTCGTCCTCGACGGTTTGCAGGAACAGACCCCCGGGGTTGGGCGCGAACGCGAACATACCGCGGTCGGTTCGGTTGAACCCGAAGGGAAGCCGGCCCAGCCCGGGGACATCGATGTCGCCGTTGTCGTGCACGGTGACCGTATCGCCCACGGAGACCTGAGCGACCCGGTTGACCTCCGGATAGGTGGTGCCGGGGAACGCGATACCCGCCAGGTCGCGGATACGGCTGCGGCCGCCGTCGCAGCCCACCAGGTAGCGGGCGGTCAGCCGGTACGGTCCGTCCGGCCCGCGCACCTCCGCGGTCACCGTGGCCTCGTCCTGGCTCACCCCGACCACCTCGTGTCCGCGGCGGATCTCGGCGCCGAGTTCGCGGGCGCGTTCACCGAGTAGTCGTTCGATCTCCCGCTGCGGAAGCGGCACCGCCCGCATCGGCGGATCCGCCAGCTGCGTGAAGTCCAGATGCGTTCCGCCGAAAGGGAATCGGGCGGTCACGTGTGGGTCGCTGCTGGCCGCCTCGAAGCGATCCAGAATGCCGCGGTAGTGCAGCACGTCCAGAATCCGACCGGCGATACCGCTGGCCTTCGGGACGTCTCGGGGCTCCCGATGCTTCTCCAGCACCAGCGGCCGCACACCGGCCAGGCTCAATTCGGCGGCCAGCGTCAGCCCGGCCGGGCCGGCGCCCACGATGATCACGTCGATGTCGGTCACGCGTTACTCCCAAATGTCCGCAGGTTCTGGCTCAGGTCGGCAATTCTGCGGCACACCCCGGGTCTTGCCGCAAGGCCCCCGGTGGGCTATATGTTGAGAAGGGAAGGGATTCAGCAGCACCCTCCGTTTTCCCGCAAAATCCCCAAACGGCACGCGAACCCCGAGCTTCCGTTGTGCCGGTGGCCGGTCAAAGTCGGCGCCGCGCCCTTGGTGATGATCGAGGTGCCGGTGAACGGCTCAGTCGAACGGCCACCGCGTCAGGCGGTCCGCCGCACGCAACTCGTAAGGCCGCGCACCGAGTACGCGCGCCCGGTGCCGCGCGGCGACCACCTCGTCGCGCGCGCCAGCGAGTCCGAGAATTCCGCGTGCGGTGCCGCGGTAGAGCCCGGACGGCCCGAGGCACACCAGCCCCGGCCATTGCACGATCAATGTCTCGCCCCACCCCTGGGTGAACGGTTCGAGTTCGGCGGTGAGCTCGACCACCCGGTCGCGCTGCCGCGGCGCGCGCTGACCGACCGCGAGCAGCGCCTCGACCAGCAGTGGCACACGCACGACCAGGCGCGGGCCGTGCAACCTCCCCGGCAGGGCGATGATGGACTCGATCGACGACAACGCGCGCTCGTGGTCACCGATCTCCGCCGCGGCCATCGCGACCACGAGCGCGAAGTCCTCGTCGAAGTCCTGAGCCATACGGTCCACTTCGGCGAGTAGCTCGCCGAGACGCCCGCGATGCCACAGCTCGATCGAATTGCTCGTCAGCGCCGAGACCTCGGCGAGCAGTCGGGCGTGGTCGTCGACCGCGCCGAGATCGTCGGCGAAGCGTGTCATCAGCGCCTGCGACTGCTGGTAGTCGCCACGCAGCACGGCGAGCATCACCTGCCACCACAGCTGGGTGGCCGCGAGGTCGATGTCGCCGGCGGCGGCGAACCGGGCGAACTCGGCCGAAAGCCGGCGGACCAGCCGCATATCGCCGGCCTCGAGGGCGCAGACGCGGCGCAGATGGACCGCCGTCGCGCGCGCCGTGCGGTCGTGACCCGCGAGTTCCTCGAGTTCCTCGGCGATCTTGCGCCGGTCGGCGACTGTTGTCGGGCCCCAGGTGCACAGAAACTCGGCGAGCAGCACCTGGGGCCACGATCGGCTGCCGGGTGCGCTGCGCGCCCGCGCTTCGGTCAGAGCATCGAAATGCCCTGGTAGACCGTGGATTGCGCGGTCCGCGGCCTCGATCGCTTCCGCTTCGGCGACCAGCTCGGCATCGAGATCGAGGCGATGCGCCAGTGCCTGCGCCCGCAGCGCCGACGAACCCGCATGCACCACACCGTATCCGGAGAAGTAACCGGCTACGCCACGCGGCGCGGCCAGCAGTGCGGTCCGTGCCAGACCAGACCAGTCGCCGCGGTCACCGCATCGCCGACCGGCCCGGTCGAAACTCTCGGCGGCCGCGCCGTAGTGGCCGAGACGGTGATGTGCCTGTCCCGCAAGCCAATCGAACTCGATCAGCAACTCCACGTCACCGGGATCCGCGTGCCGGAGTCCGCGCGCGGCGAGTTCGGCGCATTCGGTGGGCGCGTCCCGCCGTAGTGCGTCCCGCGCCGCGACTGAACAGGCATGCGCGGCAGAGGAATCCAGCGCACCGAGCGCGGCGGCGCTGCGATGCCGTGCCTGTGCCGCGAGTGCGCCCGGTTGCAGGTCGGCCAGCGCGTCCGCGATCCGCCTGTGCAACAGTGCCGTTCGCACCTCACCGATCGTGGCGAGTACGGCATCGCGCACGAGTTCGTGTTCGAAGGCGACGGTGCCGTCTTCGAGCGAGACGACCCGTGCGGCGACGAGTTCACCGATCCGATCGTCGAACCGTGGCCCACCGTCTGCGGCGGCGACCAGTCCGATCGACGCGCACGCGCCGATCACGGCCAGCACCTCGGCGAGCGCACGCGCCGAGGCCGAAACAGCGGCCAGCTTCGCCGTCGTGATCTCGGGGGCGGAGCCCCTGACGTCCAAGGGGCGCCCCGCTCGAACGAGATCGCACAGTTGCGCCGCGACGAACGGGCTGCCGGCGCTCAATTCGATGATCTGGGCGCGCACTTCGGGACCGACCGAACCGAGATCGGCGCGCATCAACTCGTCCACCGCCGCATCGGACAGCGGCGGCAGGTCCACCACGATATGGGTGCCTGAGGACTGGAGCAAGCGCACCGCGGCGTCCACCTCGGCAGAAAGCGGCTCTGGGCGAACCGTGAGAAAGAGCAGGACGGGGTGGGCACGCAGCACCCGCATGGCCGCCGCGATCATCCGAACCGAATCGGGATCGGCCCACTGCACGTCATCGATGACCGCGACCAAGTGTCCGGTCTCTCGTGCCACGTCGGCGAACAGCGCGGCGAGCGCACGCGGTGTCGGGACGTCGGGCACGGCGCGCCCGGCCAGCGCGGCCTGATCCAGCCACGGCATCACCGTCGCCAACGCCGAAGCGCTCGCCCCGCTGATCCCCGCGGTGAAGAAGGGCGCGTCGCCGTGGCGTCGTACGGCGTCCTCGACGACGGCCGTCTTGCCGATGCCGGATGCGCCGCGCACGGTCACGACGGCCAGTCCCTGCCGCGACCGGTTCCGAGCACGGTCGACGACAGCGGCGACGTCGTCACGTCCGACGAGGGCCGACCGTCCCACCGCCGGTGCCGCCGTCGGCGTCGCGGGATTGCGGATCTCGTTCTCGACCCGGACGGTGTCGGGCGCGGGATCGAGGCCGAGATCTTCCCGCAGCGATCGCCGCAATCGAACGAGAACGTCGAGCGCCTCCGAGATCCGTCCGCAGTCGCGCAGCGCCAGCGCCAACAGCCGTGCCGTGCCTTCCCGCTGCGGATGCCGCTCGCATTCGTCGGTGAGCAGTGTGACCGCGTGCCGGGCGCGGCCGAGCACGATCAATCCCTCGGCACACATTTCGACGAGTTCCGATCGCAGCTCGGCCAGACGCGCGCGTTCGGGAGCGAGTTCGGCGACGTCGTCGACATCGGAGAGCGCGTCGCCGCGCCACAGACGTAAGGCGCGTTCCAGCAGATCGACGGTCCGTCCGACGTCACCGTCGGTGTGTGCCGCGCGGGCGTCCCTGGACAGCACGTCGAGCAGGTCGAGGTCCGTGCCGGATCCGCCGCACCGCAGCACGTAGCCGTTCGGGCTGGTCTCGATCCGGAATTCGGAGAGTGGCCGCAGCGTGCGGCGCAGCCGTGACACATAGCCCTGTAGCGTCACCAGGGCGCTCTCCGGCGGGCTTCCTCGCCAGAGCAATTCGCAGAGATAGGGCGCGCTGCGGGCGGTGCGCTCCGCCGCGAGAATGACCAGGAGCTCGGCGTGTTTACGCGCCGGGATGGTGACGCGAGCGCCGTCCTGGCCGCGCACTTCCAGCGGCCCGAGTACCGAGATGGCCGGTCGGTCGTCGTCGGACCTGCCGCGCACCAGCGTCACACCAGCGCCCTCGTCGACCCTTGGCTCATGACACACACGCAAGCACTCCTACCAACCCCGACCACCGGCGACAATCGGACCATCGGCCCCTCTCGCGAGACTGTACTGCGGATGAGCGGTGCCGCACTGGCCATCGCAGGACCCCTGTGCATCGCGGGCGGCACACTGCATCCGATCGTCGCGCGCAAGAGCCATTCGGTCGAGGCGCTCACCAGCCCCGGCGCGCCGATCGCGCAGATCCTGCTCGGCATAGGAACCGTACTGCTGATCCTCGGCCTGCCCGGGATGTACGCGTGGATGCGGCCGAGACTCGGCACGGCCGGATTCATCGGCACGGTCTGCTATCTGGTCGCCAACGTCGTCACCGCAACCGGTCATCTCACCGTCGAGTTGTTCGTCGCCTACCCATTCGCGGCCGACTCCGCCACCGCGCACCTGATCGCCGACAACGACAACATGATCGACACGACCGCGTTCGCGTTGTTCAACATCATCGGCGCTCTCCTCCTGCTCGCCGGGATGGGGCTGCTGGGTGCGAGCATGCTGCGCAACAACACGGTGCCCCGCTGGATCGCGGTGCTCACCCTGCTCGCCGGAGTCGGCTTCTTCCTTCCGATTCCCGCTACCCAGGGGTTGACCGGATTCGTCTACGAGGCGCCGCGCGGCATCGTCGTCGCGGCCATTGGTGTCCTGATGTTGCGTTGGCCGGACGGATTGCGGCGGTGGGTGGAGAACACGGGTAAGTAGGTGAGGCGATCACCCCCGTGTCGGCGGCGGAGTAGTGCAGTTCCTTGCCGCCCTTTGCGGTCCCCGCGTCGCTCCGCTGCCTCGGTCCGGAGCGACCTGCGGGGATACCGATCGAGTCCAGCCGTCCTCACCGCTGCGCGCGGAACTGTCACCCGCCCGGTTGGGCAGTAGTCGCGCTGTCGGTGATCGGCGCTACGGTCGACTCCATGTCCGTGAATATTGATGTCTCCTTGACGATTCGGGAGCTGAGGGACGAGCGCGAACGTGCGGGCGTCACCGCACTGCTGACCGACGTGCTCGAGAGCGAAGGCTTGAGCCGCGAAGTGTTCATCACTCTGGGAGAGGTCGGGGAGAGTCTGTTCGTCCGGGCGGACTCCGACTATCCAGTCATCTTCAGCAGGTTCTATCTCTGGTCGGAGGACTTCGAGCAGAAGCTGACTCGCCGGGTGACCGCCCTCGTCCCGCACGCCCGGGTGGATTTCGATTGGGGGTACCCGGATGAAGACTGACGAGGAACTCGGCGCTCCCTGGCCCGACACCCTGCCGGCGGAGGCGCCGGTCGTGCATCGAAGCCTGAACGTCACAGTCGGCGCCAGAGAGTTGACGACACTCACCTACGACCACCTGAACTACTGGCTGGGTAACCTGCTCTACACCCGTGGCGGTCCCTTCATGACGGTGGCAAGAGCCAACGGGGCGGCGTTCATTCAGACCTACCGCAACAGCGACACCGACTACCTGATCGAGGTGCACTCCGGAGTCGCCGACGCCGAATACCTCGCCGCTACGACGGTGCACGACGCGCGCGAGGTCGGGCAGCTGATCTGGGACTGGCTGGAGAACGACTGGCAGCGACTCGACGCGGTCGCGTGGGAACGGCACTACCTGTCGTGAGCTGCGGCACTGTAGCGGATCACCAGAAGTAGAGGGTCGGGCCCCATGCATCGAGGCGGTCCGCACGGCGGTGTGCTGACCGGCGGTTCACAGCCGATTTCGGCGAAACTTTTTTCGCCGCAATACCATCGGATGCGCACTCGCGATGATGCCCCTATCGACCGGTTCGAGAGGGAAATTGCGGCCCTGCGGAGCCGCCCCGGAAATCCACTCATGCCGCTCACACGCGACAAACGTTGGGCTCGGAGCATCCCGGCAGCAATCGATTGCATGTTGTCGCCGGAGCCGCGCGAAAATCCGGGCGGTTAAATACCGCTGGTCGACGAGGTTCAACGGCACAATATGGGCCATGCGCAAATTTGCCCAATTGTTGCAGGCTGTCATCGCCGGGGCGCTGGTCGTCGCAGTCAGCCATGGCGTCACGGCCGCCCCCGCCTCGAGCGTCCCCCATATTCAGTTGCCCTGGCTGGTTTCTGAGCCGGGCGGGGTGCAGGCGACGGGAGCGCAGCTGGCAGAAGGATTCACTGGCACGGCGCTCTGGTCGCGACAGGCGAACACCCCGATCCCGATAGCCAGCATCACCAAGGTGATGACGGCACTGGTCGTGGTCGAGGCCGGCGACCTCGACCGGACTATTACCGTGCCGCAAGAAGCCATCGCCTACTGCAGCAGGCACGACGGAAGCACCGCGGGCCTGGCCCCCGGCGAGGTGCTCACCGCGCGACAGCTTCTCTACGCGTTGATGCTGCCGTCGGGCTGCGACGCCGCCTATACCCTTGCCGAGACCTACGGGCCCGGCCAAGACGGCTTCATCGCCAGAATGAACGACACCGCGCGTGGAATGGGCCTGGCAGGAACATTTTTCACCGACCCCAGCGGACTGCCCGTCCCCACCGACCACTCCACCTACTCCACACCGGCGGACCTGGTGACCCTCGGACTGCGCGCGATGCGCCTGCCGGCGTTCCGCGAGATCGTCAGCTCGCAGAGCTATCACCTGCCCGCAGGCCCGGGCAACCGCGATCACCTCTGGCAGACCACGAACCTGCTGCTGGGCGACTATCCCGGCACCATCGGCATCAAAACCGGATGGACCGACGCCGCGGGAACCTGCCTGCTGTTCGAGACGGTCCGGGCGGGAATACCGCTGATCGGTGTGGTCCTGCACAGCTCACCCGGCAACGCCGTCGCCGCAAAGGACGACGCCGAGCGCATGCTGAACTGGATCTACGACCCGCTCCTGAGCGTGCTGCCGATCGGTTAGCGCCAGGTCTTCGCTTTGTCAGGTCGCCAGGCCGTCACCAACGTCATGACCCGCAACAGCTAGCTCACATACTTGCCCAGGACGTTCTGCAATTCGATGAGGGTAGGACCCGTGTAGAGCTTCGGATTCTCACGATCCACGACCTCGAGAATCCCACATCCGGATGTATGGTCCCCACGAATCAATTCGCGGCCGACCTCGCGTCCTGTCTTGGCCTCGTATACGACAGCGTTGTACAGACCCCGATACTGTGTCACCTCGACCCCACCGGCGAATGCGCAGTCCCCACGTACTCCCCGTTGTCATGTCCGCGCCCGAGGCACGCGATGAGCTGATAGCGCTTGGGATCGAACTCGTTCATCCACTCGGGTGGCTGCAGCGGTGTGTTCAGGATGGGACTTACCCCTCCCCTGGCATTTTCGTCGAACACCGCAATGGGATGCGGCCCGGGCCCACCGTAAGCGTCCAGTGCCGGAAAGAAGCCCCGCTTCGATAAACACGCATCCGCCAGATCCCCAATTCTCCGCACCGTGTCCGTGACGGCCGTCGGCGCCGGGGGGCTCGCTTCCTTCTGGCTACCGTCGATCACCGCACACGCTGACACCGCCGCCAACACCGACAGCGAAACAACCGCCGCCACGACCGAACCCCGCCCTCGACAAACCACGCGCCCCAACATAGCGCGGAGCCTACCGATTCATCTCGGCTCGGTTCGGCGCCGCCGACCAGACCACAGATCCCCCACTCGGTCCTTTCCCGGGTTCCTGGTGGGATCGGAGGGACTCCAGGTAAACCTGGTGGCAGTCGATGACTACGCCATCAGGAGAGGCACCGTTGGAATTCGATATGTCGAAGCTGACGCTGAGGGAACACGACTTCGTGGACGCCGCACTGGCCAGCTGGACCGGAGTGTCAGGCAGGGCACCGATCCCGGTGCGGGCATTAGGGTTTCCCGACCGTGACCGGTTCGACGATGAGACCGAAAGGCTTCGTCGCGCGGTACGCGAGCGCGCGACGCTGACCGAGGTAGAGACCGCGAGGGTGCTGTTCCTCATCGAACTGGCTTTCGGCAGTGACCTTTTCGGTGCCGGTGTGGAGTTCCACTTGGTCAGCGCGATCCGCGACGCCGAAGCAGTCGCGATCCTGCGTTCGCTGCAACGGAAGCTTTTCACCCGCGCGGGAGCCGAGGCGTTGTTCGAGCCCGAGCTCTACGCACCCGAATAAGCCCAAAGCAGCAGCGCCTCGCCGGTGGCAACCGAGCCGCATGACAGCGCCAGTGACTGCCCCGCGCGTGGTTTGAACCGCGGGCAACACGGCGGTGGTCGGCGTCTACACCACCGCGATGGCGAACACGGCGGCGAAGGCGAGCGGTTCGTCTGCGCCGCCGAACCTTTCGCGCATCACTTCAGCCCGGTGTGCCGTCGCAGTCGTCACGATGTGGCCGCGACCGGGGCCGCCGCGATCATCCAATTGCTGAACTCGCAGGCCAGATGCCACTGGTGTTGGCGAATGAGTCTGGCGGGCGAGGTGCCCGGGAACTGCACGGTCAGCAGGGCATCGAGTGTGCCGTCGCGGTCGCGGAACTGGTGGCGGACCCCGCCGATGACCAGACCGTCGTCGAGGAGGGCTTGGCCCGCGATCTGGATCGGATAGCCGGGATCGATCGGGATGGTCAGGGTTTCGGTCCTGCCGTAGTCGACGACGAACCGCGACGCCGCCGGTGATCCGCCGGTGGTTTCGACGACTTCCTGATGGCCGTCGGGCAGCCCGCGCAGCAGGTAGTGGTCCGGGCAGGCGTCGACCATGTCGGTTTCGGCGTTGGTCGCGGTCAGGTTGTCGAACCACGCGGCGAACCGCTCAGCGGAGTAGCCCGGAACTTCGAGGCGGGTGATGGAATGCTTGGTCCTCCCTCTGCTCATAGCGACACCGACCCGGACCATCCGCTCGGAAACCGCCAACTCGCGCCTGAGCATCGCGTAGACACCGGCATGACCCAACCGAATCTTCAGTGCCGTCAGCGCGGATCGCTGCACATCGAGAGGGGCGGCGAGCAGTTCGTCGATCGTATGGTCCGGCATGATCTCGGCCGTGCCGCGCGGCCCTAGGCGCGCGGCGAACTTCGCGAGCACCGCTGCGGCCCGAAGTGCTTCCCACGCCCGCACCTGTTCGCGCGAGACCCTGTCCGCACCCACGATCGCACGGATCTCGATGGACTCGACCACGGTGGTTCCTGCCTCTCCTGCGCCGGTGATCCGACATCGATGAACAGCTTCTCGAACAGTGGTTCCCCTTCGCCGAGGCGGCGATCGCGCCGCGACGCTCACCGCAAGGCGGAGAAGGTCACCATCAGAGTTAAAGCTAGTCTCAATTGCGTTAAGAATGCAGCACGCGCCGTACTAACGCAAGTTCTAATAGCCTTTGCTGCCGCGTAGCCGTTGACAGGGCCAGGCACATCGCCCATGCTTCATTAACGCAAGTTCGACTTGCGTTAATTCTGTCACTGGTCCGTCCGTCGATTACGTGCACGGATAAGCAAGTACGCGAAGGGAATTGGTCAATGCTGACCAGAAGAAACTTCATCGTCCGCGCGGCCGGAGCAACGGCCGCCGCCACAGCGGCCGCGGCCTACGTCGGCGCGGGGCCTGCGGTCGCCTCCCCCGGTTCGCCGGTGACCGGAACTGGGTTGCGGACGTTCATCGACGGTGCGCTCGTCGACCAGTCCAGGGTCGCCGAGTGGGAACGCCAGCGCATTGCCGTCGCGGCGGCGCGGCTGTCGAAGGACTACGTCGGCGTGCTGCGTGGCGAGTTGGAGTCGCTCATCGGGCGCTACACGGTCTCGGTCGGCGACATCCCCGCCGCACGGTCGGCGCTGTCGCGAGCCCGTGCCCTGCTCGGCCCGGATGCGCTGCGGGAGCTGCTCGCCAGCGAGCTCGCCGCCTCCGATGCCGCCACGCGGACCGCGCTCGCCGCCTCGGGTGGGCGATGGGCTGTGTCGGTCACCGAGATCGTCAGCGACCGCGGCAGCGCCGAGGGGTTCGTCGACTGGTTCACCAAGGCCAAAGACACCGACGACCGCGCCACCTGGACCGATGCGTGCCCGGACCACTACATCATCGTCACCGGCCCCGACGGTCGGCAGGAAGTCATCGAGGTGACCGGCGGCGCGATGCTGGCCAGCCGCTTCTTCGTCGACTACACCGACCGGGCGCGGGTGGCGGTGCCCGCCGACCCGGCCTACCCGCTGGTTGTCGCCGGAACCGCCTCGCTCGCCAGCGGAGAACTCATCGGCAGCGTCTGCCACCAGTTCCGCGACGAACCCGGCGGCGGGTTCCGCAGCCAGCTCAAAGTCGCCTTCCCCGCCGCGGTTCCGAGTCTGTACATCGCCGAACACCGGTGGCATCTGGCCTGCGAGTTCGGCAACTGGATCACCACGTACCTGCGCTGATCCGACCGATCGGCACACAACCTCCTACTCGCACGCCCGCACCGTTCGGCGCGCAACGCGCGCCGTCGAGTAGAACAGGGCCATGAACCAGCGCGGACGTGATCCCGAGAACGAGCAACCGGTAGCGCCCCCGGCTCCGCGCAAGCGGACCGGGGGACGCTCCGCCCGGGTGCGGGAAGCTGTGCTCGCCGCGACCCTCGACCAGGTCGCCGAACACGGCATCGAGGGCTTGACCATCGGCGACGTCGCCGCCCGGGCCGGTGTCGCCGAGACAACGATCTACCGGCGCTGGGGCACCCGCACGGCCCTGATCGCCGAGGCGGTCACCGAGCTGGCGGCCGTGGGCAACCCCGCCCCCGACACCGGCACGCTGCGCGGTGATCTCCAACAGCTCGCCGAGCAGATCTCGCATCTGATCTCCCGCCCCGGCATCGCGCGGCTGCTGGGCACCACCATCGCCCTGTCCACCGACCCGGACGTCGCCGCGGCACGCCACAGCTTCTGGAACGAGCGATTCGAACGGACCGCCCACGTCATTCGCCGAGCCGTCGACCGCGGCGAACTACCCGACGACGCCGACCCCCGCGAGTTTCTCGAAACCCTCTCCGCCCCTTTGTATTTCCGGCTATTGGTCGGCGACAGCCCCCTCGACGGCGCATTCATCGCCCGCTGCATCGACCACACCCTCACCCTTTACGGCAAGCCGGACTGACGAGCGACAACATGCCCCACCGCCGCGATGGACGAAGCGACTCCCCACCCCCTGCGTGATGCCCACACCCCCCTTCGGTGTGGGCATCACGTGTTGCGGTCACCGCAGCCCGGCACGGCAACGCGCGGTGCGAGCCCGAACCGACCGACCGATGTCAACAGACCGGTTCGACGTCTGCCGCGACCCGGAAGTCCGCTCCCGTGGCCTCTCGCACCTCGGATTCACTGACTCCCGGCGCGGTCTCGACCAGCACGAGCCCGTCGGGTCCGACATCCATCACCGCCATGTCGGTGATGATTCGGTGCACGCAGCGCATTCCGGTCAGCGGCAGAGTGCATCGGTCGACAATCTTCGGTTCGCCGCCGCGGGAGACGTGTTCCATCATCACGATGACCCGTTGTGCGCCGTGGACCAGGTCCATCGCGCCTCCCATGCCCTTGACCAGCTTGCCCGGAATCATCCAGTTCGCCAGGTCTCCCCGCGCGCTGACCTGCATGGCGCCGAGAACGGCGACATCGACGCAGCCGCCACGGATCATCCCGAAGGACTGCGCGGAGTCGAAATACGATGCACCCGGCACCACCGTGATCGTCTCCTTCCCGGCGTTGATCAGCTCGGGATCGAGTTCGGCTTCGGTCGGGTAGGGCCCGACGCCGAGAACTCCGTTCTCCGAATGCAAGACGACCGTGACATCGTCGGGTAGGTAGTTCGGAACCAAGGTCGGCATGCCGATGCCGAGGTTCACATACTGGCCGTCGCGCAACTCGGCAGCCACGCGCGCCGCCAGCTCCTGCCGTGTCCGTTTCATGCCCTTACCGTCCTGTTCTCGATGCCGACCTCGACCTTTCCGACGTGGACCACGCGCTGCACGTGGATGCCCTGCGTGTGCACCTCGTCCGGGTCCAGCTCCCCCGGCTCCACCAGCGTCTCCACCTGAGCGATGGTGATGCGGCCTGCCGCGGCCGCAGGCGGATTGAAGTTTCGGGCGCTGCGGCGATACACGAGATTGCCGTGACGGTCGCCTTTCCAGGCGTGCACGAGTGCGAAGTCGGTGACGATCGCATGTTCCAGCACATAGGGAACCCCGCCGAAGTCCCGGGTTTCCTTCGGAGAACTCGCGAGGGCGATCCCACCGCCACCGTCATAACGCAGCGGAAGGCCACCGTCCGCGACTTGCGTGCCCACACCAGCGGGCGTGTAGAACGCCGGAATGCCTGCGCCGCCGGCCCGCATCCGCTCGGCCAGCGTCCCCTGCGGCGTCAGCTCCACCTCGAGCTCGCCGGACAGGAACTGGCGTGCGAACTCGGCGTTCGCGCCGACATAGGAGCTCGTAGTGCGGCGGATCCGGCGAGCCTCCAGCAGCACGCCCAAACCGACACCGGCTGTCCCGCAGTTGTTGCTGACGACCTCCAGATTCGTGGCGCCTTGCGCGAGCACGGCATCGATCAGCGCCTGGGGGACGCCGACCAGCCCGAATCCGCCGACCGCCAGCGACGCACCGTCGTGAATATCAGCGACGGCTTCGGCCGCCGTCGCAAAGACTTTGTCCATCACGGCAGCGATGATAGACCGCGCGTTCGTTCTACGCACTATAGTTCGCATAGCGAACACATAGGAGGATTCGGCAGCCATGACAGAACCGTCGCCGGAATACGTGCAGTCCCTCGGACGCGGCTTGGCCGTCATCCGATCGTTCAACGCCAGGCATCCCCGGCGCACGCTGAGCGAGGTCGCCAAAGACACGGGCCTCACACGTGCGACGGCCCGGCGCTTCCTGCTGACCTTGATCGAGCTCGGCTACCTGCGCACCGACGGGTCGCAGTTCTGGCTCACCCCCAAGGTGCTCGAGCTCGGCTACAGCTTTCTGTCCAGCCTCTCCCTGCCCGATGCCGCAGGCCCGCACCTGGAAACCCTGGCAGAGCGGGTGCGCGAGTCGACCTCGGTGTCGATTCTGGACGGGACCGACATCGTCTACGTCGCACGGGTACCCGTCAGCCGCATCATGACCGTGTCGATCGACATCGGCACCCGCTTTCCGGCATTCGCCACCTCGATGGGTCGTGTCCTGCTGGCCGGGCTCGAACCCGAGGCGCTCGACCGGCACCTGGCCGAGGCCGAGCTCATACCGCTCACCGAGGCGACGATCACGACGCAACGGCAGCTTCGCGAAGAACTGGCGCGGGTACGCGCCGACGGTTACTGCGTCGTCGACCAAGAACTCGAGCAGGGGCTGCGGTCGATGGCCGCACCCATCCGCGACCAGACCGGCACCGTCGTTGCGGCGGTGAACATTTCCACCCAAGCGGCCCGCTACTCCCTCGGCGAGGTCCACGCCACGCTGATACCGGCCCTACTCGAGACAAGTGCCGCGATCGAGCTGGATCTGACCCGGATTCGGTCCAACACCTGACGCCCACCGAGCCTCTCGCGGCCAGACTCACTCGCTCCGGCGGGTTTCCGAACTCATGTCCTGGCGGTCCTGCTCGATACGAGCCGGCCCGGCTCCGAGCAGGTCCAGCACGTCGACGGCATTCGCCACGCGGGGCGATGATTCGGTCTCACCGAGTTGCGAAGCGACCCATGCGCGCGTGTGGACCAGATCGTGGCGACCGGACACGAACCACACTCCCCGCGCGGGCTCGTCGCCCTCGTTGACATACAGGTGCGGTCTGGTGGAGTCGAAGCACAGCGAGTCACCGGCGGCGATCGAGTAGCGGTCGAAGTCCAGCAGCAGCGTCAACTCACCGGAGAACAGGTAGGCGTACTCGGTTCCCTGGTGGCGCATCAGCATTCGGTCGACCGAGCTGGCGGCCCCCGGCTCGTAGGTCACCAGCAGGGCATCAACAGCGCCATGCGGATCGACGGCCAGCTTCTCCCACCGAACTCCGTTCGCCATCTCCAGAACAGGGTTGTCCGCGGCGCGCTGAACAACGCTGGACGGCTGGCTGGGGCCTGAGCGCTCGGATGATCCCGAGCCCGCGACGGGGGTCGGGGAGCCTTCGGCACGGCCGTGTCCGATGCCCAGCAGCTCGTCGAGTGAGACATCGAGGTGGGTGACCAGCGCGTACAACGTGCTCACCGACGGCTGGGACTTGCCGGTCTCGATCTGGGAGAGCTGGCTGGCCGAGATTCCCGCTGCCGCCGCCAGCCCCCGCAGACTCAGGCCACGCTCGAGGCGCGCCTGCCGCAATACCGACCCGATCCTGTCCTGCATCAGCGCACCCCTGTCCACATACACACCCGAGTATCAACTCTCAGTGAACAGTACCGGCCGCACGCGGTGAACAGCGAGGGCCGACGGTCAGCACGGCCCGGCATTCCCGCAACCATCAGCGGTTGACCTGGTCACGACACAAAGTGGCAGGAACAAATAGCGTTCCGCTATTCAATCATGTGTTCCGTGGCAGTTGACACTCACGCGGAGCTGTTCCATGATACTGAACACATTGGTGGCCCCTACGGCCCGTTCCCGTCATCGACGACCTAGGAGACTCGTGTCCTCCCCGATTCCACGACTTCGCTCGACCTGTCCGCCTCCGCCTTCGGCGACTGCTCGTCGAGTTCGCCGGTTCGCCGATTCGCACTCGTCGGAGGCCGGTGAGGGGCAGCCGTGCTGATCGGATTCGCGGGACTGGGACGGATGGGCCGGCCGATGGCCGCGCACCTGGCACGGGCGGGCCACACCGTTCTCGCCTACGATCCCGCGGTCGAGCGAGCCCCAGAGGGAGTAACCGTTCTCTATTCGGTCGACGAACTCGCCGTGGTGCCTCTGTCGATCAGCATGCTGCCCGATGGCGAATCCACGCGCGCACTGGTCGTCGACGGCTTGCGCGAGGTGGCCGCCGGCCACCTGCACATCGTGATGGGCACTGTCGGCCCCGAAGTCGTGCGCGAACTGGCAGGCCGACCGCAGCTGGAACTGATCGACGCGCCGGTGTCGGGCAGTGTGTCGATGGCCGAAACCGCTGCCATCACAACGATGGTCGGCGCTACCCCCGAACAGTACGAGCGGGTTCGCCCAGTGCTGGCCGCGATGACCGCGGCCCAGTTCCACGCAGGCCCGGTCGGTTCGGGGTCGGCGGCCAAGCTCGCGGTCAACGCGGTGCTCGCCGGACTGAGTCAGGCTGTCGCAGAAGGACTTCTACTTGCCGAAGCGGGCGATCTCGATCTGGCGACCTTCTACGACATCCTGCGCAACAGCGCAGCGGGCGCCCCCTACGTCGGCTACAAACAGCAGGCGTATCTGGCGCCGGACGCCGCACCCGTCGCGGCGCCGGTGTCGCTCATCCGTAAGGACCTCGGCCTCGCCCTCGACCTCGCCCATCGACACGGGCTCACCCTGCCGGGATCCGAAGCCGCGCTCGCCGTGCTCGACGACGCCATCGCCGACGGGCTGGGCCAGGCGGACATGGCCCGAATTCTCACCGCGCTGCGCCGCCGCAGTCGTGCGCCACTTCGCGGAACCCTCTCCACCCCTCAGCAGACAGGAGCAAGCCGATGAGCGGCGAAACCACCACCGCCACAGCGGAGATCGAGTCGACCATTCGGTCGCTCGAGGACGAACGCTACGCCGCGGTGCTGGCAGGAGACATCGAACGGTTCGCCGCACTGGCCCACCCGTCCCTCGTCTACACCCACTCCAACGCCGATGTCGACACCCTCGACAGCTACCTCGACAAGCTCCGCTCGGGCCACTACGTCTATCACCGCATCGATCACCCGGTGACACGAATCGTCGTCGCGGACGACACCGCTGTCGTCCTCGGTGAGATGCACGCCGATATCACCGCGGGCGGAGTGCGCAAGCAGCTGGCCAACCGCGCACTGGCGGTGTGGGTGCGCGAAGGCGCCGGCTGGCTGCTCCTCGCCTACCAGCCGACGGTCATCCCGGGAGACATCCGATGACGACCTTCACCTACGACGGACTACCCGGTCGCGTCGTCTTCGGCGCAGGCGCCGCGCGCACCGAACTGCTCGGCGAGGTCGACCTTCTCGGAGCCGAACGTATTCTCCTCATCTCCTCCGGCCCGGAAGGCGAAACCGCGACGCGGCTGTGCGCCCCCTTCGCCGACCGGCTCATCGAGACCTTTTCTGGTGTGCGCCCACATGTTCCGGTGGACGTCGCCGAGCTCGCTCGTGAAGCAGCGGCCGAGGCCGACCTGGTGCTGTCCGTCGGAGGCGGCTCTACGACAGGAACAGCCAAGGCCGTCGCGCTGACCACCGCTCTGCCGATCATCGCCGTACCGACAACCTATGCGGGGTCGGAGGTCACGCCCGTGTGGGGAATGACCGACAAGGGCCGCAAGACCACGGGGACCGATCGACGGGTCCTGCCGAAGACAGTGGTCTACGACCCCGAGCTGACGTTGTCACTGCCCGTAGAGCTCTCCGCCGCCAGCGGCCTCAACGCGGTGGCGCACTGCGTCGAAGCGTTCTGGGCGCCCGGGCGCAATCCGGTGTCGAGCGCTGTCGCGGAAGACGGCATCCGCCACCTCGCCAACGGCTTGGCGACGATTGCCACCACGCCGACAGACCCCGCTACCCGCACCGAGCTACTACTCGGCGCCTACCTCGCTGGATCGGCATTCGCCGTGGCCGGCTCGGGGCTGCACCACAAGATCTGCCACGTCCTCGGCGGCGCGTTCGATCTGCCCCACGCGCAAACACACGCGATCGTCCTGCCGCATGTGCTGGCCTATAACGCCCCGAACGCACCCGAGGCCGCCGACCGGATCAGCCGTGCACTCGGCCGATCCGGCTTCGTCGACGGGCTGCGCGAAGTGGGCGAGAAGCTCGGCGTCCCGGCCGGGTTGCGCGACCTCGGCATGACCGAAGCCGATATCGAGGCCGTGATCGAAGACATCCTGGCGATTGCCCCGGCCGACAACCCCACCCCTGTCACACCAGCCGGTCTCCGCGCGATTCTGCACGCGGCATGGGCCGGATCCGACCTAGCAAGGCACACGCCATGACCACCGACCACATCGTCGCCGCCGACCGGGAACAAGCCGTCACCGAAGAAGTTCTCGCCAGCTTCGACGCCACGCCCGATCCCCGGCTGCGTGAGGTGATGCATAGCCTCGTACGGCACCTGCACGCCTTCGCCCGAGACGTCCGGCTCAGCGAACGCGAGTGGGAGACGGCGATCGAGTTCCTCACCCGCGCCGGGCATATCACCGACGAGCACCGCCAGGAGTTCATTCTGTTGTCCGACGTGCTCGGCCTGTCCATGCTGACCGTCGCCATCAACGAACCATCCGCACCCGGCGCCACCGAATCGACGGTGTTCGGTCCCTTCTTCGTCGACACGGCCCCCGAAGTACCGCTCGGTGGCGACATCGCTCGCGGCGCGTCCGGGATCCGCTGCTATGTGTCAGGCCAGGTTCGGTCGGTCACCGGAGAACCGATCGACGGAGCGCGCATCGAGGTATGGGAAGCCGACCAGGACGGCTTCTACGACGTCCAGTACCCCGACGGCCGCTCGGCAGGCCGCGGATGGCTGCGGTCGGGTGAGAACGGCGAGTACCGATTCTGGTCGGTGCTGCCCGCGCCGTACCCGATCCCGCACGACGGTCCGGTCGGAGACCTGCTGGCGGCCACGGCCCGCGGCCCGATGCGGCCTGCCCACCTCCATTTCATGGTCACCGCCTCCGGGTTCCGGACACTGATCACGCACATCTTCGTCGCGGGCGACCCGTACCTCGGCTGTGACGCGGTCTTCGGGGTGAAGCAAGACCTTGTGGTCGAAGCAATCCACCACCCCCACGGCTCCGCCCCTGACGAGTCACATTACGAAACAGGTTGGACAAGCATCACTTTCGACCTGGTTCTCGCCACCCACGACGGTAGATAGCACTTCGGTGCCGAACCGCGCCGTTGCCGCGGAAAAGCACAGCCGCCCGTAATCGGCTGTCCACTACGGCAATCGACCATTCCGCCGGGCAATTCCACAGCCCGGACACTCAGCCGACCGGAGCCTCCGAGGCCCGGACCGATCGGTGCCGCAGTCACTTACCGTCCAGTTCTCCACTGACGTGCCGCGACTCGATACCGGACCTGCCCCTGCGGGGAACCCCCGTTCCCCGCGATCGAAGTTTCTCTGCTGCAAGGGCATTCGCCGCAGCGGCTCACAATGGAGGTGCGACGATGCGACGTACTCGTTGGATCGTGCTCAGCGGGTGTTTCCTCGCCTACCTGTTCGATGCCCTGGAGATAGTTCTGCTGTCCATGGCGCTACCGACGATACGCAAGGACATGGGCCTTTCGGTCACCCAGGGCGGACTATTGGCCACCGCCACGCTGATCGGCATCGGCGTCAGCAGTGTCCTGGGCGGATACGTGGCCGACAACTTCGGGCGCAAGAAGGCGCTCATCGCCTCGCTGGTCACCTTCGGCGTCTTCACCGCGGCGATCGCCGTCGTGCCGAACTATGAAACGTTCCTGCTGCTGCGGTTCCTCGCCGGCATCGGGCTCGGCGCGGTGTGGAGTGTGGTCTCGGCGTATGTGGTCGAGACCTGGCCGGAGAAGAGCCGGGGTCGTGCGGCGGCGTTCGTGATCAGTGCCTTCCCTGCCGGTGGCGCGATGGCGGCCACCATTTCCGGCCAGTTCCTGCCCGACTGGCGCCTGATGTTCCTGGTGGCGGGCGCCGCCGTCGCGCTCCCGGTCCTCGTGGTCCTGATCTTCTTCGCCGAATCCGCCACCTGGGCAGCCCACAGGGCCGACAACACAGGCGATGTCGTCTCGGTCCGCGACGTCCTCGGCTCGTCGCTGCGCCGCAGGACACTGCTGGGTACCCTCATGGCGGCCCTGGCGCTGTTCGGCTACTGGGGTGCCACGACCTGGTTGCCCACCTACCTCACCACCGAACGTGATCTGCCATCGAGCTCGGTAGCGGTGTTCATGACGATCCTGAACCTGGGAATGTTCGCCGGATACAACGGATTCGGCTTCCTCGCCGACCACATCGGCCGTCACCGGACGATCATCCTGACCTTGCTCGGGGTCTCGCTGACATTGCCGGTCTACGCGGTCACCACCCATCAGAGCACGCTGCTGTGGCTGGGTCCGCTGTTCGGCGTGTTCACCGCATTCTTCGGCCTGTTCGGCTCCTACCTGGGCGAACTGTTCCCGACGAGGGCTCGGGCCACAGGCGCCGGATTCTGTTTCAACGTCGGCCGCGGGGTGTCCGCGTTGGCGCCGTTCGCGCTCGCCGGCCTTGCCACCACCATCGGATTCAGCGGTGGGCTCCTCGTGTGCGCCGGGTTCTTCGCCCTCGCCGCACTGGTCGCGATGATGCTGCCCCGCACCGGAGCGACCACCGACAGCGTTGTCTCCGAACGCATCACCGATCCGCGAGACGGCGCACCGACCACGGTGTGAGTCCCGTTCCCGGGCCGGTCGGCACGCCACGGCGCCGACCGGCCCGGTGCCGAACCAACCGAGAGGAAAACTCCTGTGCCACCGACGATGAAAGCCGCTGTGTACTACGGCGCCCGCGACATTCGGCTCGAAGAAGTAGACATCCCGACGCCTGGTGAAGGTGAGGCGCTCGTCCGAGTGTTGCGTTCGGGTATCTGCGGGACAGACGCTTCCGAATGGGTGGCCGGTCCGAGAATCTATCCCGTCGAACGCCGCCACCAACACAGCGGCCACCTCGGGCCCATCATTCCAGGCCACGAGTTCGTCGGTGAGATCGTCGAAGCCGACCCGGACTCCGAGCTCCCGCCGGGCAGCCTCGTCGCCAGTGGCGCCGGAGTCTGGTGCGGGACCTGCCGGAGATGCCGTGAAGGCCGAACGAACCAATGCGCGCGGTACAAGACGTTAGGACTCAACGTCGACGGCGGCATGGCCGAATACGTGGCGGTGCCCTCGAAAACGTTGCGCCAGTTGCCCAGTGGTGTGCCCCTGGACCATGCCGGACTCGCGCAACCACTCGCGGTCGGCATCCACGCAGCCCGACGAGCCGGGGCACGCGACGGCGACCGTATCGTCGTCATCGGCGCCGGAGCCATCGGCTCGTTCGTCCTCGCAGGCCTCGCACACCTCGGCGACTTCGACATCACCGTCATCGACTTCCCCGGTAGCCGCCTCGAACGCGCGGCGCGGCTGGGAGCCGACCGCTGCCTCCCACCATCGCAGACCATCGCCGCCGAAGTCACCGACGCTCTCCGAGGCCGCAAACCCGATGTTGTCATCGAGGCGAGCGGCGCGCCGGGACAACTGGCGGCAGCGCTCGAGATGGTTGTCGATGGCGGCCGGGTGCAAGCCATCGGGATTCCCAAGGAGAAGCCCGCGCTCGACCTGCACTCGATGATCTTTCGCGAGATCACCCTCGACACCACACTCGCGCACGTCTGCGACAACGACCTGCCTGCCGCATTGCAAATCCTCGCCACCAGCCCGCTGCTGGGAAACGAATTCGCCGAGACACCAGTGGGACTCGACCACTTAGGCGCATCACTCGACCGACTCGCCGACGGCCAGGTGGAAGGCAAGATCCTCATCGACCCCGCCGCATGACCCCAGGCCGCAGGCTTCCGCGGGGCGCGTGAAGCGCTCCCGTTCGGCATCCCGCCGACCGCGCAGGGCCCGCAGCAGTTCGTCGAGATCCACAACACCGATCACTTCCTGGTGACCGATGTGGAGTCGCCCGTCCGGCTAGGCGCCCGTCGACAGCAACTGGTCGAAGAACTCCTTGTAGCCGCGCAGCGCCTGCCGGAGGTCTTCGGTGTCCGACGTGTCGCCGCGCCGCTCGTCGAGGTCGTGCTTGCGCTGCTGGCAGGTGGCGATCATCTGGTCCATGGTGCCGCTGACCAGGTCGTCGGCGCGGGCGACAGCGGTTTTCGGATCGTCGACGAAGGTGACCTGGACCTCCCGCCACTGCGTGCGCAGGCGATCGGAATCGGCTTCGGGGAGCAGCGGTGCGGGCTGGCCGCCTGCGGCGGTCGCCTGCTCGGACGTCGCGGCGGTGCGCGACCCGGCGTACTCGACGCGTTCGGTGGCGGACTCCCCTGCCGCGGTGTCCGCACGCGCGGACTCCGGCGCGCGAGCGGGACGGTCCGCCTCGACCGTATCGCCGGTGCGCCGTGCTTCGGGGTCCGCGGTCCGCTCAGTGTCGTTCCGTGCCTCTGCGGATTCACCGACCCTCTCCGCGTCGGCCCCCTGGCGGCGGCCTGCCTCCGGCGCTCCCGCGCCGTACTTGTCGTCCTGGGACTTCGAGCCGGTTTCCCCAGTTCTCGCCGTCCCGTCTCCGGGCAGTCGCCGCTCGGACTCGGTGCTCATGATTTCACGTCCTTGTTCTCCTGGCCGCCCACGCCGACCAGGTCTTGAAACAGTTCTCGGTAGTGCACGATGGCGGTGCGGCGGTCCTCGGTGGACACCTCGGATTCCGCGGGTCGCGTCACGATCTCGTGCGCGGCGCGATAGTGGCCCAGCGGAGCGGCGTGCTCTACGGACAGATCGGCGATCTGCTGCTCGTAGTTCTCCGTGGGGTAGCCGCGCTCGGACATGATCGTGGTGACGAGGCGGTCGGCCTCGGTCAACGCCCCTGAGGGGTCGTCGATGAAACGCTCCTGCACCTCTACCCAGCGGGTGGTGTAGACCCGCTTCTCGTCGTCCGACAGTTCACGTAACCGCAGTTTCGCGTGCCTGCGCTCGCGTTCGCCGAGTTCGCGCTCGGCGGCCTTGCGGTCTTCGCTTTCCTCGACCGTCCGGTCGTACTCGGGCCCGAACGTACGGCGTAGTCGCTGCCTGCGCACCATAGGCCACACCAGGAACGCGACAACAGCCGCGACGACGACAATGGCGATGACGACAATGATTACCCATACTGCAGTCGACATCCGAACCTCCTTGTCGAGCTCGTTCGCAGGGGTAATGCCTCCTGGCGGTGGTTCCAAACTCTCGAGCGTCAAGAGGCTCTCTGCCGCCCGGCGCCGTCAGCGGCGCGACGACGAGAACACACGGGCAAAGCCGTTGCGGCACAGCGCTGCTCGTCATTCGGGGGCGTTCGCGCAGCGGCGCGGCGATTGAGCACAGTTTTCACGGCGATGCGAGTTCGTGCCGTGATGCGCCGGTCCGCGCCGAAACAACCCGTCGAATCGGTGGGAACGCCGAGGCCGTATCCGGGCCGCACTTCGAGACACGCCCCGGCTGGCCGAATCGAGCCTCGGGCGGGTTTCGTTGCGCGGGGCCGGGTGAGTGGGCGCCAGTAAGCTGGCCGCCATGGATTCAGCACTCGAGCCGACGCCGAGCCCGTCCACGCGGGGACGTAGGGCGCGCGGTATCAGCGGTGACGACCGCGAGCGCGCGATCCTGGCCGGGGCGGAGCGCCTGCTCGCCGAGCGGCCCCTGTCGGAAATCTCGGTGGACGATCTGGCCAGGAGCGCCGGGATCTCGAGGCCGACCTTCTACTTCTATTTCGCGTCCAAGGAGCAGGTGGTGCTGTCCCTGCTCGACAAGCTCGTCCAGGAAGCCAGGGAACGCCGCGGCGAGGCGCTGCTGTCTCTGGATCGCGGGGAGGAGCAGGGGTGGCGCGCGGCGATCGGCGCGTTCGTCGCCACCTTCGCCGCACACCGCTCCGCCGCCGCGGCGAGCGCGGCCGCGCTGTCCAGCAGCGCCGCGGTCCAGGAATTGTGGTCTCAGGTGATGGAGCAGTTCATCGAGGACGGTGTGGTGGCGATCGAGGCCGAACGCCGTCGCGGCGCCGCGCCCGAGGGGATTCCGGCACGGGATCTGGCGACCTCGCTGAGCTGGATGGTCGAACGAAATCTGTTCGCCACCTTCGGCAGTCAGGGTCCCGCCGTGGCGGAGGACCGGCTCCTCGACACCCTTGTCTCGATTTACATGCAAGCGGTGTACCAGCGCTGAAGTGCCCGTCACCGCACTCACGGCGGCGAGCATCTCGTTCGGAAGTCTCGTGAAGCGTTCGACGAGTGCGAACTCGACCACGCACACCACTACCGCCAGCAGCGCACCGCGTACGACGAGTACGCGCGAACTCAGAGCTCTCACGGGCAGATTTGTCCTTTCGAAGCCGTCTCCACGAAGTGATCGGAGCCACCGTCGTCACGGCGAGTGACGACGACCACGGCGAGTCCCGACTTTAGATGCCGCCTTGACCTCGGTCAACATCGTGTTGATAATCTCATCACAACGTTGAATCGTGACGGCCTTCGTCACCCGGGCACGCAGTGCCCATGCCGACTGCGGCACTCTGCACGCCCTCGATTTCGGGACGAGCCCGCCAGTCGACACTCCGGCCCGCCCCTGTCGAGAAAAGACACCACCGTGACCCTGACCCACACCACCCCTCCCCGTCGGCGCCCGGTTCGCTGAAGTGAGCCGAAACCGCCGCACGAATCGCGTGAACACAATCCCGGCCGTTCGTCCCACCAAGGAGTCGATGATGACCAAGCCCCTCCGCACCACGTCGATGCTCGCGCCCGTGATGCTGCGCGGCGACCTGCCCCGCGACGTCGCAACCTCGTATTGGTCGACCCGCCACGCCGAGAAGGTCAGGAAACTTCCGCACCTGATCGAATACAACCAGCGACACTTCTCCACCGACGATCACGGTTACTGGCCTGCGAGCACGGGAGTCGGCACCGCCATCCCGCCGCAGTGGCGCCTCGACGGGTGCGCGGAGATCCGGTTCCGCAGCGCGATCGCCGTCCCGGCAACGGCAGCCCACGCCCGCGAGGTGTATCTCGACGAGCAGAACGTCTTCGCTCGTGTGCTCACCCAGCCCACGGCTCCCGGCGGCGGCCGTTGGTGGACAACGGGTTTCGACGACACCTGTCACCACCACGTGGCGCTGCTGCTGCGCCGTCGACGCGGAGTGCGTACGTCCGCCTTCCGCGAGTTCGTGCACGGCCGCATGGCGCCGTCCCTGCTCGACGCGGGGGCGCGCGACCTGCGCTCCTACGTCTTTCTGCCGTGGACCCGCCTGAGCGACGTCTCCCCTGGCGTCGGGCATCACAATCCTGTCGAACACCGCTACCACGGCGCGGTGCTCTTCGGCACCGACTCCCGCGCCGCCGTCGACGAGCTGCTGCGCACCTCAGCCGTGGCTGTCCTCGTCGCCGATCAGCACGCGGTCCTCACCGCCGTGCACGCCTACAGCCTCGAACGCTCGGTCCCGGTCATCCGCGCGAACTCGAATTCGTAGACCAGGATTGCCTTTTCGCGTGTCGGATCCCGACGAGGTCGAAATTCGAGCTGAGCACTCGGATCTCGTCGTCGACTCGGTCGCACCGCGCAGCACGTCGGTCACGAGGTTGCCGGCCACAGCCGGTGGATGGATCAGCTGGATCGGGGCGTGAGGCGAATGACCGGGATCTCGCGGTCGGTCTTTTCCTGGTATCCGGCGAATCGAGGTGCGGTAGTGGTGATCTGGCGCCATGCGTGCTCGTGTTCGGCGCCATGGAGTTGTTCGGCGGTCACTTCGAGGGTGCGGCCCCCGACGTCGATGCGGACCTTGTCGGGGTTCGCGGCGATGTTGTAGTACCAGGCGGGGTTGGCGGCGGCGCCTGCCGCCGAGGCCACGATGAGGTAGGCGCCGTTGTCGCCGGGGAACCAGGCCACCGGCGTGGAGCGCTCGGCGCCGGTTTTGCGGCCGAGTGTCGTGAGGACCAGGGCGTCCATGCCCATGAATTTGCCACCGCCCTTGCGGCGCAGGCGTTTTGCCATCAACTTGTTCATCCACACAGCGATCCGGCCGGAGGGCTGGCGGGCGCCGCGGGTGCCCGAAGGGGTGCCGAAGCTCATCGGGTTCTCACTTTCGTCGAGGTCAGCGGTCAGGCGGTCGCGGTGTGGACGGTGCGCTCCACCCGCACGTCCTCGTAGGTGAACGGGCGGCCTGCGAGGTTGAAGCTCCACGAAACGGTGGGCGTGATCCGCATGTAAGGGCCGGGACCGAACTGGCCTTGGCGCTGCACGAGTTCAGCGGTTCCGTAGACGCGCAGGTAGCGCGGGATCCACGGATCCGTCGACACCAGGTCGTCGATGACGACGGCGACCTTCGGGTTGCCGCGTTCGACATTGCGGTACTTGCGGCTCCGCACCGGGTCGTGGCCGCCGATGTAGATGTGCGTGCCGTCGAACTCGTAGCCCACCGGGACCACGTCGGGCTGCCCGTCGGGGTCGACGGTGGCAACCCTGGCGAGCCGCTGGGTCCGCAGGTAGTCGATCTCTTCTTCGGTAAACGACATCGCCGGGCTCCTTCCGATCGTCGGTCGTTGCCGTGCTGACCTGCGCAAAGATGCTCGAGACTGATGACAGTTCGTGACATCAACTGTACGTGCACGCCCTCACCCCGGTGCAGGCCGAACTGCCGTGTGTCCTGCTCGACGGCCCCGAACCGATGGCATGCGCCGGTCAGTTGAAGGGCGACTTGTCCGCGACGCAGTGGGTGCCGGCCGGTGGCAGCCCGCCGGTGAACAGGTACTCCCGTTTGGTCCGCTCGGCGCAAGTGCTCGGCACGTACATGCTGCTGTGGCCCGCGCCTTCGATCACCACCACTTGGGCGTGGGCCAGTTGGGCGGCGCCGGCGTAAGCGCCGGGCAATGGGGTCGCGGGGTCGAATCTACTGTTGAGCACCAGGATCGGCGCGGCGGTGCGCCGGTTCCACGGTCCGGTGTATCGGTCGGCGTCGTGGCCGCGCCAGAAGGCACAGCCCGCGGTGCCGAATACCGCGACCCGCCCGAAATACGGCACCCGCAGATCTTCCGATACCGCCACGCGACTGTAGACGCCGGTGTCGGTCGGGACGACGCTGTCGGTGCACTGAATCGCGTGGTACGCCTCGGTGCGGTTACCCAAGTAGGACGCGCCGCGCGCGACCGGTAGCAGTCCCGGGACGGTGGTGCCCGCGTCGAACAACTTCTGGAGCAGCACCGCGAGGTCCGGGAAGGTGGACGGCTGCGAAAGACTGGCTGCGGCATTGACGATCGCCGAATACGTCCACGCCTGACCCTCCACCTTGATGGGTGCCAGTCGAGCACGCTCCGCGAGCACCGTCCACTTGATCCTCGGATCACCGGACGAGAACGCGCAGCGCGGCCCCGCCGCGGAACACTGCTGCAGGAATGCTTCGAAGGTAGCGGCGATGCCGTCTGCTACGCCCTGCCGGGTGTCCAGCGGAACGGTGGCGCCCTGCCCGTCGTGGCCGTTGACGTTGCCCTCGAAGTCCATCGATCCGTCGAACACCATCGCCCGCACCCGGTCGGGGAACATGTTCGCATAGATCGCGCCGAGCTGTGTGCCGTAGGAAATGCCGTGATAGGTGAGCTGCGGATCGCCGACGGCGCGGCGCAACAGTTCCAGATCCCGCGCGGTGTTGGCGGTCGAGGCGTGCTGCAGGATCGGTCCGGCCTGCTGCTCGCAGCGGTCGGCGAACTCCTTCGACCAATCGTAGAAAGGGCCCTCTTCGGCTGCGGTGGTAGGCATCTCGGCCATGGAGCCGAGGAATGCCGTTTGCTCGTCCACCGTCGGAAAACAGCGCGCCGCCGCGCTGCGTGCCACCGCTCGGGTGTCCCAGGAGACCACATCGAACCGCGACCGCAGCTCATCGGAGAACAGCCACGGCCACCGCGCCCGTTCCCGTAGGCGATCCACTCCGGACGGGCCGGGGCCGCCGAAGTTGACGAACAGGGTGCCGATGCGGTGACTCGGATCGGTAGCGGGCAGTTTGATCACCGCCAGCTCGATCGGGTCACGGTGCGGCTGGTTGTAATCCAGCGGCACCTTCGCGGACGCGCACTGGAAGCCGTCCTGGCAGTCGGACCACTGCAGCGCCGGGGTGTCCGCCGTCTGGGCAAGGCGATCGTCGTAGGAGTCGATGCCGTCCTCCGCCGACGCCGACACCGGGGCACCGAGCACACCGGCCCCGACCGCGAGCGCCAAGGCGGCACGCCGGATCCGGTGAGATCTTTTGGGTCCCAAGCGCAGATCCAATCGAAGGCCTCCTGTGCACAGATCTACGAACCGGGCGATCTTGCCATACGCCCGGCGGCGACTGCCACAAACGGAGATCTGGGACACACCTCGCGACATCCCGTCCGATCGGGTCCGCGCATCAGACCGGGGTGAGTCCGATTTCGGCGCAACCGTCGCGGAGGGTGTCGAAGCCGAAAGCTTCGACGGGTCCGACGACTCCGGCAGTGCGGGGTGGCGTGGTGGCGAGATGTTGTGCGGCCCAGGCCATGAGCTCCCCGGTCAAGCTGTACGCGCTCGGGCCTTCGACGTGGACTTCGGCCGGTGGGGCGGCATCGGAGGAGGCGACCGCGACGACGTGCGAGCGGGTACGTGCGCGTTCGGCGGCGTCGGGACCGCTGGGGGGACCGATCATGGGGCGAGTGAGGACGTCGAGCACCTTGCGGCCGAGAGGGATTCGCGTCGCGGCCGCGGTGATCGCCGACATCGCCGCGATGGGGCGGGCCAGGGCGGGGAACCAGCCGTTGTAGACGGTGACGGAGTCGAGGGTGGGAAAATCGGCGGGAAGGAACAGCACTTCGGTGCCGGACGAGAGTGGCGTTCCTGCGGCGGCCGCGGACCTCGAAGCCGTGGATCTTGGATCCGGTGCGTTCCTGGACGAGCCGGTGACGGTGCCAGCGCAGCACGATGCGTGCGGTCATCGGGTCTGTTCTCCTTCGGAAACAACAGGATGTGGCGGGTGTGGCTGGTGCCTCAGCGAGCGCCGACTCTCTTCAGGACTTTCAGCGCGACGGTCAGGAATCCGGCCCAGGCTCGATGCGAGACGCCTTTCGGCGCGTTGAATCCCAGGATGCGTTGGTGGGCAACGGTTTGCGGCTCGGTGTATTTGAGGATGCCGTCGGCGCCGTGGCGACGACCGAGTCCCGAGTCACCCATGCCGCCCATCGGCGAGTCGATGCTTCCCCACGCGGCGGCGAAGGCGTCGTTGACGTTGACCGTGCCTGCGTGCAGGCGGGCAGCGACGGCCCGCCCCTTGGCGCCGTCGCGGGTCCAGACGCTGGCATTCAGACCGTACGGCGTGGCGTTGGCCCGGGCGATCGCATCGTCGACGTCGCGGTACGGGTAGATCGAGACGACCGGGCCGAAGGTCTCGTGCGCGTACAGCGTCATGTCGGGGGTGACGTCGGCGAGGATGGTCGGTTCGTAGAACAGCGGCCCGAGATCGGGTCGCGCCTTGCCGCCGGCGAGGACGGTCGCGCCCTTGGCGACGGCGTCCTCGACATGCGTTGTGACGGTGTCCAATTGGGTCTGGTTGGTGAGGCTGCCGACGTCGCGGCTGTAGTCGTACGCGGCACCGATCTGGAGTTTCTTGGTGCGGGCGACGAACGCGGCGACGAATTCGTCGTGGATGGCCTCGGCGACGTACATGCGCTCGATGGAGACACAGAGCTGGCCGGTCGAGGGGAAGCACGCGGCGATCGCGCCGTCGGCGGCGCGATCGATGTCGGCGTCGTCGAGGACGAGCATGGCGTTCTTGCCGCCGAGTTCGAGCGATGACCCGATGAGGCGTTCGCCTGCGTCGCGTGCGATCTGGCGTCCGCTGGCGGTGGAGCCGGTGAACATCATGTAGTCGGCGTTGTCCATCAGCGCGCCGCCGATGGAACTGCCCCGGCCCACCACCATCTGCCACACACCGGCAGGCAACCCGGCTTGCTGCATCAGATCGAGTGCCCACAGCGCGGTGAGCGCGGTCTGGGTGTCCGGCTTCTGGACGACGGCGTTGCCTGCCATGAGCGCCGGAATCGCGTCGCCGGCGGCCATACTCAACGGATAGTTCCACGGTGAGATGACGGCAACGACGCCCTTGGGGTGGCGCAGTTCCGTGGTGTGGGTCAGCAGCGGGATCGCGCCGCGGCGGCGCGTGGGCGCGAGAAGCTTGCCTGCGCTGCGCGCGTAGTACCGAGCGGTGATCGCGATGTCGGTGACTTCGAGGAACGCGTCGCGTCGGGTCTTGCCGCTTTCGGCCTGCATCAGGTCCAGTACCTCGTTCTGATGCTCGAGTACGAGGTCGTGGAAACGCAGCATGATCTTCATTCGCTCACGCATGGACGTGGCGGCCCAGGCCCTCTGGGCGGCACGGGCCCGCGTGAACGCCGTCTCGACGTCCGCGGGCGTCGAGACCGGCAGGTCGGCCAGCGGGCCGCCGGTGTACGGGGCGGTGGTGGTGACTCGTACGGCGTCTGCTGCGGCGGTGACTCGTGTGGTCAGTCGCTCGATGCGGGCCGGGTTCACTGACGACGGCAGGCCGGAGCCGCGGACGGGCTCGATCACGGTCATCGCACTCTCCTTCGGTTGCTTGGTGTTTCCTGACCCCCCGTGTGTTCCTAGTTCCGGCTCGGGACCGAGGTGGGGACCGGCATGTGCAGGGCGAGTTGACCTTCGGTCATGACGTCGAGCCGAACGGTTTTCATCGGCTGGAGCGATCGCAGGTCGTCGGCCAAGCGGCCACGTCCGATCTGGAGGTCGAGTTTGCTCGGCAGGAGCGCACTTCCGGCCGACAGCACGTTCGTCTGGCTCAGGGTCGAGTGCCACGCACCGTTGATCGACGTGTACGAGGTGAGTGTCGAGACACGCTCGCCGGTCGGATACGCGGTCTGAGCGGGTGTGGCGACCGAGAGCGAGAGGTCTGTCTCGCCTGCGTCGTTGGCCACGCGTGCGACGGTTCGACCGGCATCGATCTCGACATCGAGCTCGGTGACCCACTTGGGGAAGCCGTAGCCGTCGTGGCCGCGCACCTGGGCGATATCGGAGCTGACCGGCAGGGACAGCACGTACGAATTGATGTGGTCGTTCTTCAGAGCGGAGACCAGGTCGACGAATCCGAGTCCGCCGTGCCGCGCCGGCCTGACGGCGATGCCGACGGCGGCTTCGGTGTAGAAGTCGATGTCGCACACGTCGTAGCGAAAGAACATGACCGAGACCAGTCCCAGGCCGGGCGCGATCTCCAGCGGCGCCAACTCTCTCGGCAGGCGAGCACGGATCGCGCGGGAGCGGGCGAGCATCGTGAGCCGGGCCGTCGAGATGCGGTAGTAGAAGTTCGGAGTGAGCGTGGGGCCGATCGGCGAGTCGACCTTCGCCTTGGGCAACCGCCGGAAGAAGTCGACGCTGCCGACGCGGGGATCGCGCACGACTTCGTCGAGATCGGTGTTCATCCGATACCGGTCGTACAGGCCACCTTTCGGAACTGTGACCGTGCGGCCACCCAGGTCGACCTCGACGGTGTCCTGATGGGTCGATGACATCGGTGTCTCTCCCTCGCTCTCATGTTTGCAGTGCAAACATGAGGTTAGCCGCGGATGTAAGCGCTGTCAACAATGCGAGGGTTGTGATCCAGGCCATGGGTTCAGCGACGCCTCCGGAGGGAGGACCGGAGGCGGTTCAGGCCGAAAGAATTGCTTGAAATGAGGAGCGCGCCCGGATGGTGTCTTGGGGCAATTCCTCCCGATTGGGCAACCCGGTCATCCGGCAACCGGCGAACGGCGACGTGCCGTTGGGCTTGGCCGCGGCCCGGATCGCCGACGCGTGGCTCAGAGCGCCGCCGCGCTCGGCTTCCGGGCCTCGTGCCGTTCCTTCGACGTGAGCCATCGCGAGTAACGACGTAGTGCGCGACCTTGCACCCGCTGATCCGCGATCAGCGCGAACACCGGGCCGACACCGAGCGCGGGGTTCTTCCCAGCGGCCATCCGGCGCATCTGGTAGCGGACACGCGCCATTTCGGCGAGGGACGCAAGCGGCTTGTCCGACCAGGTCACCGGTTTCAAGGTCCCGGCAGCCGCCAAACCCTCGCGCCAGCGGTTGGGCAGATCGGGAGTCGCCGCGAGCGCCGTTCCCATGCCGATCACGGCGACGTTGTTCGCCAGCACTCGCTCAGCGGTATCCGGGCGGGAGATCCCGCCTGTCAGCATCAGGGGTATCGCACTGGTTTCGGCCAGCTCTGTGGCCAGTTCCAGGAAGTACGCCTCCCGGGCTGCGGTGCGCCCATCGGCCGGGCGACCGGACATGGCAGGACTTTCGTAACTGCCGCCGGACACCTCGACGAGGTCCACGCCCAGCGACGCGAGCATCGCGATCACCTTGTGCGCGTCGTCGGCCTCGAAGCCACCGCGCTGGAAGTCCGCGGAATTCAGTTTCACCGCGACGGCGAAACTCGGCGACACCACGTCGCGGACGGCACGCACGATCTCGAGCAGCAGCCGCGCGCGGTTTTCCAGCGAGCCTCCCCACTCGTCGGTGCGAGTGTTGACCAGCGGAGACAGAAACTGCGACAGCAGATAGCCATGCGCGGCGTGGACCTCGACCCCGTCGAACCCGGCCAGCTCGGCCCGCTCCGCGGTGGTGACGAACCGAGCGATGGTGGCGTCGATCTGCTCAGGGGTCATCGCCACAGGTCGGCCGAACCGCTTGGAATGGCGGCCCACATCGACCGCGATATCCGAAGGCCCCCAGACGACTCCGGGCATCCGCGCCTGGACCTGCCGACCGGGGTGGCTGATCTGCATCCACATCGCCGCGCCCACGGTCTTACCGGCCTGCGCCCACGCCACGAACGGCTCCAGCGGCGAGTCGGCGTCCAGGACGATGCCGCCCGGTCCGGTCAGCGCTTCGGCGTGCACCATCACGTTTCCCGTGATCAACAGGCCCGCGCCTCCTGCGCCCCACCGTCGATACAGCGCGATCAGGCGATCGTCGGGCAGCTGCGCTCGCCCGGCCATCCCCTCTTCCATGGCCGCCTTGGCGATCCTGTTGCGCAATACCTGGCCGGACCGCAGCCGGAGAGGCGAGAACAACCCGTCCGACTCTGAACCGCTCGCCATGGGGAACTCCCTCCGATCACGAATGTTTGCAGTGCTCACATAATGTGCGCGGTGCTTACACTAGAGAAAGGTGTAAGCGATGTCAACACTTGTTAGGTTGGACCCATGGCAACGTCGACCACGTCGTATCACCACGGCGATCTACCCAACGCGCTGATCCGCGCGACCGTGGAGCTGCTCGAGGAAGGCGGCGCGGGCGAGCTGTCGCTTCGCGCCGCAGCACGGCGCGCCGGCGTGTCCACCGCGGCGCCATACCGTCATTTCGCCGACCGCACCGCCCTGCTGTCCGCCGTCGCCGCGGTGGGCTATCGCGACATGGCGGCGCATCTGGCCGCGGCGAATGCCGCGCCGACCACCGCCGAGGACCTCGCCGCGATCGCGATCGCCTACGTCCAGTTCGCGCTGTCGCGTCCGGGACTGTTCCGCGTGATGTTCGCCGAGCCTTGCGATCCGACGAGTCCCGAACGGGTAGCCGCGGCGGCGGCGATCAACGAGTACGTCAAATATATTGTGCAGCAGGCCTTTCCAGCTGCCGAGCCGGAGGGGATGGCAACGGCCGTCTGGGCGCTGGTCCACGGCTTGGCCTTCTTGCACCTCGACGGCAAGTACGACTCCTCCTCCCCGGAGGTCGTCGCCGACCGAGTCCGCACGGCGGTCTACGCGGTCCTCGGTGCGTCAGGCCAGGTGGTGGGATGAAGCGACTCTCCTTCGCGCACTGGCCGTGTTCGATCGCGCGCACCGCGGACATCGTCGGCGACTCGTGGACGCTCCTGGTCTTGCGCGAGGCGTTCTATGGCATCCACCGGTTCGATCAGATTCAGCGCGCGCTCGGAATTCCGCGCAACACTCTCACCGAACGGCTGGGCAAACTCCTCGAGGAGGGACTGCTGATCAAGCGCGCCTACACGGACGAGCCGAAACGCTACGAGTACGTCCTCACCGAGAAGGGGCGCGACTTCTTCGGCGTGATCGCGGCGATCACCCGCTGGGGCGATCGCTGGCTGGCAGGCGAGGAAGGCGCCCCGATCACGCTGCACCACGAATCGTGCGGGCACGACACCCACGCCGAAGTCGTCTGCGCCGAGTGCGGGCACTCACTGCGCGCCGAGGAGACCACCATGCACACCGGTCCCGGATATCCCGAGCAACTCGCACGACATCCCGAGGTACGACGGCGGTTCGAACCGGACCACGAGGCTTGACTTCGGCCATCTAATTACGCAACTGTTGAGGTGAGAGGCCCGGGTTGCGGGTCCCGTCGAGGACGAGGAGGCCGGACGGCATGGAGTGGACGGGCGCGCGATACGCCGACAAGCCCAGCGTCGAGGTGGATATCTGGATCGACGCGCCGCCCGAACGCGTCTGGTATCTGGTCTCCGATATCGACCTCATGCCGCATCTGAGTGCCGAGTTGCAGTCGGTGCACTGGCTCGACGGCGCGACCGGCCCCGTCGTGGGCGCGCGATTCCGGGGACGTAACAGCCACGCCGCATTCGGGGAATGGGAGACCACCTCCCATGTCGTCGAATACGAACCGCCACACGTGTTCGCCTGGGCCATCGACGATCCGGCGAACCCGTCGGCGATCTGGCGATTTCGCTTGCGACCCGAGAACGGCGGCACCGCGTTGTCGCAATGGGCGCAACTAGGACCGGCCCCGTCCGGACTGTCCCGAGCGATCGAACGAATGCCGGACAGAGAGCAGAAGATCGTCTTCGTGCGCCTGCGCGAATTCGAATCCGGTATGCGCGCCAACCTCGCCGAGATCAAGCAGCGAGCCGAGGCATGATGCGCACCGCGACCACCATCGAAGCGTCCGGCGGCGACTGGCGAGAACAAGCCGATTTCGTCGTCGAGGCCGAGAAACTCGGCCTCGACATCTGCTGGGTCGCCGAGGCGTGGGGTTCCGACGCCCCGTCCGCGCTGGGCTATTACGCGGCCCGAACCAGCCGAATCCTCTTGGGATCCGGCATCATTCAAGTCGGCACCCGCACCCCGGTAGCCATCGCGCAAGCCGCCATCACTCTGTCGAACCTGTCCGGCGGCCGGTTCCTGCTCGGTCTGGGCGCCTCCGGACCGCAGGTGATGGAAGGTCTGCACGGCGTGCCGTATGCGCGGCCGCTGGCCCGCATCCGGGAAACCGTCGATATCGTCCGCTCCGCCCTGCACGGGGAGAAGATCTCCTACGCGGGCAACGAATTCCAGATCCCTTTGCCCGGCGGCGACGCGGTGCCGATGCGATTGTCCACCCGCGCACTGCACACCATCCCCCTCTACCTGGCCACGCTCTCCCCCGCCATGCTGCGCCTGACTGGTGAGATCGCCGACGGCTGGCTCGGCACCAGCTTCGTCCCCGAAGGTGCAGCCGACGCCTACTTCGCCCACTTGGACCAGGGCCTGGCCCGATCCGGCCGCACCCGAACAGATCTCGACATCTGCCAAGGCGCTGAGGTCGCGTTCGCGGCCGACGAACAGGCGCTGGCGGCCATGGTCGCCGGCCGTAAGAAGGAACTGGCTTTCAGCCTCGGCGGCATGGGCTCGAAGTCGACCAACTTCTACAACCGCGCCTACAGCCGCCAGGGCTGGGCCGAGGTCGCCGCCGAGGTGCGCGAACGCTGGCAAGCCGGCGATCGCGACGGTGCCGCGGCCCTGATCAGCGATGAGATGGTTTTGGCGACCACCTTGATCGGCACCGAGCCGGTGGTGCGCGATCGACTGCGGGTCTGGCGCGACGCCGGAGTGACCACCGTGCGGCTCTACCCCGCCGGTGTCACCCTCGACGCCCGCCTGGACACCCTCGGCAGAGCCATCGACATCGTGCGCGACATCGAGCCGGTCGGCACCCGGCCGGCCCAAGGGTGACCAGGTAGCCGCGCGCATCCCCGAGTCGGCCGCTCAGTCGGCGGACAGAGCGGCGGCGCGGGCGTACAGGTAGCGCTGGGTGGGAAGGCTGGTGGTCTGCCGGGCCGCGCGCAGGTAGAACTCGCGCGCGGCCGCTTTCTCGCCGAGAAGCTCCAGCAGGTGGGCGCGCACGGCGGGCACCCGATGGTCGGCGCGGAGTCGCTCGTCGGCCGCGAGGTCGTCCAGCAGCCGCAGACCCGCTCGCGGGCCGACCGCCATGGCGACGGCCACGGCGTGGTTCAGCGCGATGATCGGATTGTCGACCAGCCGCAGCAGCCTCTCGTAGAGCAGCATGATCTGCGGCCAGTCGGTCTCCGCATAGGCCGGGGCCTCGTCGTGCACCGCAGCGATCGCGGCCTGCAACCGATACGGACCCGGCGTACCCCTGGTCAGCGCCTCGGTGATCAGCGCGATGCCCTCCTCGATCATCGCGTGATCCCAGCGAGATCGGTCCTGTTCGGCCATCGGGACGAGTTCGCCGCAGGGCCCGGTGCGGGCGGGCCGACGCGCATCGGTCAACAGCATGAGGGCCAGCAAGCCGGCGGCCTCGCCGTCGTCGGGCAGCAGCCGGTGCACGAGCCGCGTCAGGCGGATGGCCTCGGCGGACAGCTCGACCCGGTGCAGATCCGGGCCGGAAGTCGGCGCGTATCCCTCGGTGAAGACGAGATACAAGACGTGCAACACCGCGGCCAATCGCGCGTCGCGCTCAGCGGCCGCGGGCGGGGCGAAAGCAGCGCCGCTCGCCTTGATCGCCTGCTTGGCCCGGCCGATGCGCTTGGTCATGGTCGCCTCGGAAACCAAGAACGCTCGGGCGATTTCGGCCGTGCCGAGGCCGCCGACGGCGCGCAGCGTCAACGCCACCTGCGCGGTCGGCGACAGCGCCGGGTGGCAGCACAGGAACAGCAGGACGAGCGTGTCGTCGGAATCGGCCGGGCGGCGATCGTCCGAGACGTCGAAGCCACGGACCATTCTCGGACACCCCCCGCGAAGAAAGTTTCGCGTGACACGAGCAGACTCTCAGTCGTTCTCGCGACTTTCGGTGGTGTTGAGTGCGTTGCGCAGCGCGGCGCTGCTCTGGTAGCCGACCATCGGGGCGATCTTCGCGAGGGTCAGCTTGGTGGTGCGTTGGAGGTGCCGAGCCCGTTCGGCGCGCATCTGCTGAACGAGGGCGTTGGGCGTGATGCCCAGTTGCTGACGGACGCGGCGTTCCAAGGTGCGACGGGTGGTTCCGATGGCCGCGGCGCCGTCGGCGATGGACATGGGTTCGGCCAGGTGTAGCCGGGCCCAGGTCTCGAAGTCGGTGACGAGCCGGTCGACGGACGAGAGATAACCGAGGGCGGATTCGATACTGCGGGCAGGGCGCTGGTCGATGAGCAGGGTGGCGGCGGTGAAATCGGCGAGTTGCGGGCTGGACCTGCCGACGAGGGTGATCGCGAGATCGATGTGCGCGAACGCGGCGCCCGCCGTGGTGATGTGCCCGTCCTGCACCACCATTCGCGTCATGTCGAGGTCGACTCGCGGGTAGCGACGCTGGAATTCGGTGGCCAGCCACCAGCTGGTCGTGGCGCTGCGTCCGGTGAGGATGCCCGCCTCCGCGAGCAGCAGGGTGCCGGTGCAGGCGGCAGCGAGTTGACGGCCTTCGTCGGCCCAGTCCCGCAGCCGAGTGCGCAGCCGGGAGACGTCGGGGCGCATCAACGCGTCGATCACGCCGGGTGGGCTGTTGGCGCCGAGGGCGGGGATGACGAGTACATCGAGGTCGTCCATCCGGGCGTCGTCGAAGGTGAAATCGATCGGGACCAGCAGCCCGCCCTGGGTGGGAATCGGCTCCGTTCCTGCCGCGATAGTGCACACGGAGATCGCCGGGATGTTCCGGTCGACGCTTTCTCGGGCGGCTTCGGCGGTCCGCAGTACGTCCAGGACTGTGGTCAGCCCGGAGTCCCAGCCCCCGGCGATCGCGGCCACACCGATCTTCATGTCGCAAAGTTTAGCCACTTTGTCGCAATCCTTACCGTTGCCGCCAATAGCGTCACCGCCATGACAACGAGCACAGCAATGATGGTCACCTTCACCACCGCCGCGGACAAGGCGGATGCCTTCGCGGGCCTCCTCGAGCGCGCCCTTCCGCTCATCGAAGCCGAGGCCGGAACGACCGTGTGGCTGGCCGGGCGATCGGCGACGGAGCCGTCGACGTTCTTCCTCGTCGATGTGTTCGCCTCGCCCGAGGAGCAGAAGACCCACATGGCAGGCGCGGCCGCGGCACTGATCGTGGGCGAGGGCAGCGACCTGCTCGCCCAGCCGCCGGTGGTGTCGCCGCTGTCGGTGGTCGCGGTCAAGAACGGCGCGGCGTGATCGACGCCGTCGCAGCAGCGGCCGCTGTCTCGGCGGCCGCTCGGCGTAAGGAGTGGAAATGAAATCCGTAGTGGGCAGGACCGAGAATCACTACCGGCGGGCGAACGTCGTCCCGGGCGTGGTCGCGCCCCGGGAGGACGGGCTGCGCACCCGCGCAGCCGACGGGACCTTCGAATGGTGGTATTTCGACGGTCATCTGGAGGATGGCTCGGTCCTGACGATCGAGTTCCACACCAAGCCCCCATACGTGTCACCGAAGGCGCCGCTGACGCCGTTCGTGTTGCTGACGCTCACGCGCGCGGACGGCAGCCGGCTCGAGAAGACCTATGTCGGGCAGCCGTCGGAGTTCTCGGCCGCCACGAACACCTGTGATGTGCGGATCGGCGCCAACATCTTTCGCGGGGATCAGCGCGGCTATGTGATCCACGTCGAAATCGACGAAGTCAGCGTGGATCTCACGCTCACGCCGCAGGTGCCGCCGTGGCGGCCCGAATCGGGGTTCTTGTACTTCGGCGAACACGAGGAGCACTACATCGCGTGGTTGCCGGTCGTCGCACGCGGCTCGGTCGAGGCGGCCCTGACGATCGACGGCAGCGCGGCGCGGTTGTCCGGTCTCGGTTACCACGACCACAACTGGGGCAACATCGCGCCACGGAAGGTGCTCGACCACTGGTATTGGGGCCGCGCCCTGCTCGGCGAGTACACCATCGTGACGTTGATGTTCGTCGTCGACGCCGAATACGGTGGCGCGACGGTTCCGGTGCTGTTGATCGTCAAATCCGGGGAGATCGTGGCGGCGCGAGTGGGCGACGACGGCGTCGACGTGATCGCCGACGATCGCTCGATCCATCCCGACAGCGGTGTGCCCGTCGACAAACGTGTGCGGTATTCCATCGAGCAAGACGGCGCCACCTACGCCGTGACCTTCCGGTACCGCAAAGACATCTTCCGGCTCGACTTCGGCGCACACGGCGCCTATCACCGCTTCCTCGGCGACGTCGAACTGACCGAGACCAGCGACGGCCAGACCAGCACTCGCAGCGGGCAAACCGTATGGGAGCTGCTGTATTTCGGTGAGCGCGGACACGAGCCGACCGCTGTCACGCCCGCCGGTGACGAGCGCCCGCTCCTCTTCGGCCATCAGGCCTGAGACGTTCTTCGAACGGGTGCGCCTGTCGGACATCCGCCTCGACGAAGCCGATGCGGCACGGTCACAGCTGCCCACCCTCGTCGGCGCGGTGACGTACCGCTGAGACGACAGCCTGCGCCCGCCTTGGCCGAGGCGGGCCCAGGCTCCGAGTCTCACCGAACACCCAGACCCCGATTACAGGAGGATGTTCATGCGAGCAGCCTATTTGTACGGACCCGGTGACGTCCGCGTCATCGATGTCCCCGACCCGGTGATCCGCGGCAGCACGGACGCCGTCGTCCGCGTGGTACGTGCCTGCGTATGCGGGACGGATCTGCACCCCTACCACTCCATGAAGCCGACGCCCCATGGCAGTTCGATGGGCCACGAGTTCGTCGGCGTGGTCGAGGACACCGGCCGCGACGTACGCACCGTGAAAAAGGGTGACCTGGTGATCGCGCCGTTCGTATGGTCGGACGGCACCTGCGATTTCTGCCGCGAAGGCTTGCAGACCTCGTGCAGGCACGGCGGCTATTGGAATGCGGGCGGCGGACAGGCCGAGGCGGTGCGGGTCCCCTTCGCCGACGGCACGCTCGTTCCCGTTCCCGCCGAGGAGAACTCACCACTCATCCCGTCGCTGCTGACGCTGTCCGACGTCTACGGCACCGGCTACCATGCCGTCCGCGCGGCCCGCGTCACCGCCGAGACGACGGTGACCGTCATCGGCGACGGCGCTGTCGGGCTCATGGCCGTTCTGTCCGCCACCCAATTCGGCGCCCGGCGCATCATTCTGATGGGCCGCCACAAGGACCGCACCGACCTGGGCCACGAATTCGGCGCCACCGACGTCGTGGCCGAGCGCGGCGAGGAAGGCATCGCCGCCGTCCGTGAGCTAACTGGCGGGGATGGCACCCACGTCGTCGTCGAAGCAGTCGGTCACATGCCCGCCTATCAGCAGGCCGTCGGCATCGTCCGCCCCGGCGGTGTGATCAGTCGGGTCGGTGTCCCCCAATACAAGGACGCCGCAGTGGGTTTCGGCACCCTGTTCGGTCCGAACATCACTCTCACCGGAGGGCCCGCACCAGTCCGGGCCTACATCGACGCCCTGCTGCCTGGCGTCCTCGACGGCAGCGTCGAGCCCGGCAAGGTCTTCGACCGCGAAACCGGCCTCGACGAAATCGCCGAGGCCTACCGCGCCATGGACACCCGCACAGCACTCAAAGTCCTCGTCCGTCCCTGACCGGAAAACCGGTCGGTGCACCACAGCACAACGCATTTCGACCGTTGCTCGGTCGTCGTCGATGTCATGAATGGAGAATCATATGAAGGCACAGGCTCAGGCATGATCGAAAATCTGCGGCCCAGTGAGGTACTCACCGTCGAACGGTCGGGTCATGTCTTGTTGATGGGATTGAACCGCCCGGCCAAGCGCAACGCATTCGATATGGAATTGCTGCGTGCTCTCGGCAATGCCTATTACGTACTGGAAACGGACGACGAGCTGCGTTGCGGTGTGCTGTACGGTCACGGCGCGAACTTCACCGGCGGGCTCGATCTGGCCGATGTGATACCGCAGATCACGGAAAGCAGCGTCGATTGGGCCGAGGACGAGCTGAATCCGGTGTCCACCACCGGACCGGCGCGCACCACTCCGGTGGTGGCGGCCGTGCACGGATGGTCCATGACCATCGGGATCGAACTGATGCTGGCCGCGGACATCCGCATTGCCTCCGCCGACACCCAGTTCGCGCAGATGGAGGTGCAGCGCGGGATCTTTCCCCTCGGTGGCGCCACTTTCCGGCTGCCGCGCGACGCGGGGTGGGGCAATGCGATGCGCTGGCTGCTCACCGGCGATCCGTTCGACGCGAACGAGGCGCTGCGCCTTGGACTCGTGCAAGAGGTCGTCGAGCCCGGCCGTCAACTCGATCGGGCAGTGGAACTGGCGGAACGGATCAGTGAGCAAGCGCCGCTCGGCATCCGAGCGACGATGGCTTCGGCCCGGCGCGCGATAAGCGACGGCGAGGTCGTCGCGGGCGAAGCCATCCGTGACGAGTTGCGGCGCCTGGTCACCAGTGACGATGCCCAGGAAGGCATGTTGTCGTTCCTGGAGCGGCGGCCGGCGCGGTTCACCGGCCGATAGGAGGATCGGCGGTTGCAGCGCACTCGACAGCGGGCGCTGCAACCGCCGAATCCGGCGTCGATTTCATGGGAGCTCGCCGCAGCCGAGGCCGTGAGTGTCACCGAGGCCGTATTCGGAGTTAGGAAAGCAATGTGCTGTGCCATCTGACAGTCGATTTCGGCCTCGGGGCGCCTCTACACTTCGTCGCTTCCCGGGAGGCGGCGGTGACCTTCGCGCGCGAGTCGACTGCAAGAGGGTGGGCGCGGGCAGCGACCGTCGATGATCGAGTCCAAGAAAGCTATCCGACTATGCCTTGTCAAGAACTGTTCTCGCCACCGACGAGCCGGATATCAATGCGTGACAGGTTGTTTCCAACATTCTGGCGCTGACGCGCATCGGCTGATCCACGACGGCGAGACCGTGGCCGATGTTCCTGCAAAACCATCGACTCGAGCGACTTTGAAGGTTTGCTCGCACTGTCCTGCCGATATCACCGCAAAGCCCCAACCAAATGTTCAACGATACTGTCGACAGCATGAATGCGGCTGACGATAATCTGACGATCGAACTCAGCATGGCCGAACTACGCGAAGTCACGGGTTATGCCGTGGCCTGCGCGGAGCCTGTTCTGGCGATCTTCGAGCGCGACTGCCCGGATGACCCACGCCCCCGGGCCGTGCTCGACGAGGCACGCCGATTCGCCGCTGGGGGCAAGCGAACGAAGGCGCTCCGCGTGACCGCACTGGACGCGCACCGGGCCGCACGGGCAGCCGGGGAGACGCACCATGAAGCCGCCGTCGACGCGGCGCGAGCCGCCGGTCATGCGGGAGGAGCCGCGTACCTGCACCCGCTGGCGAAGGCGACTCAAGGCGGACACATCCTCATGTCGGCCGCCCACGCGGCTCGAGCACTCGAACTCGACGCCGGTGACGACCGCAGCGTGGGAGACGAATACATCGAGAAGGCAACAAGTTTGGCCAGCCCCCTCGTGGTGAGCGTCCTGAGGCGTTACCCACCCGCCCCGAGTGGTCGCGGCCGCGTGGGAGAGCTGTGGCGAAAACTGGACGCATCGTTGCGCGAAAACCTCGGCCATCCAAAAGATCGGGTCTGTTAACTCGCTCGTTGCCGGGCGCTAGTGCGAGCCGAACAGCCTGAGCCGTCGGGTTTGTGGCGGTGAAAGCGTTGGTGTTGATGAGGATTGATCACGACGTGGCGGCGAGCGGGTTCCGGCACGAGATGCTTCCCGACGATCCGCGGGTGCGGCTGATCGGCGTCGAAGCGGCCGGGTGAGTTATCGCGCGGCCACCGACGCCGTCGCACTGCGCGGAATGCAGGCGCTCAGTCACACCGAAGGCATTCTCGCCGCGCTCGAATCGGCCCACGCCGTCGGGCATCTGCTGGAGATGGCCGACCGAGGAGAGGTTCTCGCGGACTCGCTCGTCGTGCTGTGCCTGTCGGGTCGCGGCGACAAGGATCTCGCCGTCGCCGCCGAGCGCCTCGGCGTGGGATAACCGCTGCTATCGTCGGAGGTGTTCATGGCGCCGGGTGAGGGACCGCGCGCTACACCCGCGCGCGAGGATGAGCCCTCTTGAGATATGTATCCCGCCTGGTCATGTTCCTGGCGATTCCCGCTGTACTGATCTTGCTGCCGTGGTGGACGTTGGTGGCAGCGCCCACCCAGGGAACCGGCTCGCTGTTCTGGCTGGGCTCGGCGTTGTTCGCGCTGGCGTTCTGCTGTCTGCCCGCATCGATGTATCTCGGTCACGGACCCGCGCAGTCGGATGCCGCTTCGATCGTCGGCGACACGCTGCTCGGCGTGATGTGGGTGGTGTTCAGCTGGTCGGTGCTCGGTAACGTGGCCCGCTTGGGGCTCGCCGTGGCCGGTGTCGGCGATCCGGCTCGCTCCCGGATCGTCGCCGCGGGCGTACTCGCCGCGGCGACCGTGCTCGTGGTGTGGGGCGTGGTCGAAGCGCGGCGGGTGCCGCGAGTTCGCACCGTGGAGGTCGCCATCCCCGGACTCGGTGCGGCGCTGGACGGCCTGCGTTTGGTAGTCGTCACCGACACCCATTTCGCCGCGCTCGACCGATTGCGCTGGTCGGAGCGCGTGGTCGAGGTGGTCAACGCGCAACGTCCCGATATCGCCTGTCACGCGGGTGATCTCGCGGACGGCTCGGTGGCGAAGCGGCGCGCGCAGGTCGATCCGCTCGGCAAGGTCGAGGCCGAGCTCGGCCGGTTCTACATCACCGGCAACCACGAGTACTTCGGCGACGCGCAAGGCTGGATCGACCACATGGGTTCGCTCGGCTGGCAACCGCTGCACAACGAGCACGTGACAGTGCGCCGCGGCGACGATCAACTGGTGATCGCGGGTATCGATGACCCGACGGGTGTCGGCCTGCCCGGTCACGGCCCGGACCTTCCCGCCGCGCTCGCGGGCGCGGACCCGGGCGCGCCGGTCGTCCTGCTCGCCCACCAACCCAAGCAGATCACCGACGCCGCGGCCGCCGGTGTCGCACTCCAGATCTCCGGCCACACCCACGGCGGCCAGATCTGGCCCTTCCACTATCTCGTCCGGCTCGACCAGCCCGTCGTCGCGGGACTGAGCCGCCACGGCGACACCCAGCTCTACACCAGCCGGGGAACCGGCTTCTGGGGTCCGCAACTGCGGGTCTTCGCACCGAGCGAAATCACCGTGCTGGTCCTGCGTCCGCAGTAACGACACGTTGGGCTCGACGCGACGGTACGGGCCAGCGGGCCCACCTGTCACCGGCCGAAACGCATGAACTGGACTATCCGAGCGTGACGCACACGAGTTCGGACCTCGCGCGTAGTCCGCTACTCGCCTTCGCGGTAGTTCGAGCCCGCCGTCATCGAGATCTCCGCTGTCGGGTCCGCCCACCGTCGTGGCCGAGCAGGACGCCGCCCGGGACTTCTGGACCGGCGGTCTGGCGATAACCGGGTGCCGATGCGTCCCAGAGGGGATGCACACCCGGCCGCCGCCATTCCGTGACGGCAGCCTCCAGTGGCTACCGCTCCGGCCGGGTTCGCCACCTCGGCGACCAACCCGCCTCCGAGGGTGGCTCGGTCGGCTACTGCGCAGCCGTTGTCGTGGTCGTGGTTGTGGTCGCTTCCGGCGACGACGTGGTCGTGGGCGCGGGTGTCGGCGTGGTCGTGGCCGTGGTCGGCGGAGCGGCGCTGGTGGTCGTGGGGCGGATCGGCTCCGGACACACGCCGTCTCGCACGCCGATATTGTTGATCTCGTTGTTGGAGCGGGGATCTCCGGCGTAGTTGATCTTGTCCGTGCACTTCACATAGACGCCGCAAGGTTCGGGCCCGCAGTAGTCGGTACCGCCCGGCGCCGGAGGCGGGTAGCTCGGCTCACCGCACAAGGTCGCACCGCAGGTGTCCGTACCACCCTCCACCGGCTGAGATTCTGGCGCCACACCACAGACGACGACGGTTCCACAGTTGTCGGTGCCCCCGGGAGCGACCGGCCGACCGGCCCCCGCCTGCCCAGAACCCGACCCTTCGCCACCGCCCGCCTGCCCGACACCAGGGCTGCCCGGCACCGTAGTGCTGGTGGCCGGGGTCGTGGTCTTCGAAGGGCTGACCGAGGTCGCCGTCGCGGTCCCCGAACCCGGCTTGGCGGAGTCCTGCTCGTCCGCTGTGCACGCGGTCACGATCAGCACCGGCGCGACGACGCTCAGCACCAATCCGGTGCCCGCACGCCACCGGCGGCCCATCCTCAACATCTGCACGATCCGCACAGCCTCTCCTCTGAATATGCCGCCCGGCCCCGAATAGGACAGGCGCGCAAGGGTTCCGGCAAACCGGAATGATCGGTAAAGAAATCCCCTGCGAGAGTCGTCGGATGCTCCCCGGTCGTTACAAACCCCATCAGATCGACGCGGCACCTGTCGGCCGAATCACGTTCCCCCACAACCGAACCCCGGTCGTCGCCCCCAGCGCGCTGCTGGCAACGCGAAAGGAACAGAACGGCCATTGCTCAGCAATACGGCGGTGATGAGGTTGCACCATCGCCCCGATCCGGGCGTTCCGCACCACCGATGGGGAGATCACGTCGTGCAGAAGAACACCATCTGATGTTCGAATCTTGTTACACGCCAGTCGATATCGCTCACCTGCTGCGGCACCGATACGGTCTGCCGGTCGAGCTGACCGCCGACCGCGCGACCGTGGTGTGCGGACCGCGAATCGGCGCGCTGGACCTCCCCTCCGCACTCGGACGTCGAGTCCTGGGGCTACTCGCGGATACCTGTCCGCCCGTCATCAGTGATCAGCGAGATACACAGTGGACCTTTCTGATCGAACCGCTGATGCCGTCGAGCGCGCCGAGGTTCATCGATCTCGGAGTCGTCCCCCGTCGAGCCGGGCGACGGATACTGCTCCCCATGTCGGACTCCGGCTTCGGCTGCCGCTGGGCATCGCGGCCCAGACCCGGCCCCCTGCACCTGCCCGCGGGATCGGATGTCCTGGACGCGATCGAACGCCTGAACCCGGTGCCGTCGCCCCAGCCGCTGGAGGCATGTGCAGCGATATCGCACCCGTCGCCCGGCTTGCCCGCACGACGGGACGGCCGGAGCTATGACAAACGACAGCACGCGGTACGCCCCGGGTGATCGCAGGTGTGGGCGCTGATTCGCTGCTGTGCGTTGCCCGAACTCGTTGCGAGTGCGGCTATTTGCAACGATCCACGCCTCCACCAACTGGCGCCCGGCCCCATACCCATGCCGGTGATCACGCCGTACGGCGCGTCGATCACGCCGTTCTCGTCGACGGCCGGGTCCGGGAATGGCGGTAGCGGGTCGGTGAATCCGACCAGCACGGCGGCTGTCGCCGTGGCGATCACACCGGCGGGGATCGATGGCCGCGCCCGGCGTCACCGGCCCCGGCCCGGATCGAATGATTCTGGGCCGGACCGGGATTCGCCTGACGATCAATCGGTGATGCTGGCGAACATGCCGCTCTCGTAGGAACCGCCCTGCATGCGTACGATCACGCCGAGCCGGTTGGCGGCGTTGATCATGGCGACCAGATAGACCAGCGCGGCGATCTGGTCGTCGTCGTAGTGCCTGCGCACCTGGGCCCACGTGTCGTCGGATACGCCATGGTGGGCGTCGGCGAGCCGGGTGCCCTCCTCGGCCAGCGCCAGCGCGGCCCGCTCGGCCTCGGTGAACACGGCGGCCTCGCGCCAGGCGGCGACCAGGTTGATCCGGACCGCAGGTTCACCGGCTTCCGCCAGCTCCTTGGTGTGCACGTCGGTGCACCACCCGCAGCCGTTGATCTGGCTGGCGCGCAGCTCCACCAATTCGAGCGTGGACTTCGGCAGGGTCGACTGCGCGATGGCCAGGCTGGTGTTCGCGAACCGCTTGCCGATCTTGGCGCCGAGTTCGTTGTCGTTCAGGGTGAAACGGGGTTCCATGACGTGGTCCTCACTGGTGGTGTCGGGTGCTTTCGCACTGAACGAACACCAGACGACGGCTCCCGGGGCCGCGTAACAGCGCGCCGATGTGACGTGCGCCACGACATTTCGGTGTTACGGAACGGCCGAGCCCGGCGTCTGATGGGTGAACTACTGGAGAGCGAACAGGAGTCACCCCATGGTCGGTACATCGCGGAGCGTGCCCGGCGACAGCAACAGTGACTCGGCGACCGCGGCGTTCGTCGCCCACCGCAACCTGCTGTTCACCGTCGCCTACCAGATGCTCGGCTCGGCCGCCGACGCCGAGGACGTCCTGCAGGAGACCTGGCTGCGGTGGGCGGGGGTCGAGGTGGACACGGTCCAGGATCAGCGCGCGTACCTGGTGCGGATCACCACCCGCCAGGCGCTGGACCGGCTGCGCACTCTCGGCAGACGCAAGGAGTCCTACGTCGGACCGTGGCTGCCCGAACCGCTGCTCACCACGCCCGATGTGGCCGAGGACGTCGAATTGGCCGACAGCGTCTCCATGGCGATGCTGCTGGTGCTCGAGACGCTCACACCCACCGAGCGGGCGGTGTTCGTGCTGCGTGAAGTGTTCGACGTGGGGTACGAGGAGATCGCCGTAGCCGTGGACAAGAGCCCGGCCGCGGCACGCCAGATCGCTTACCGGGCACGGGCACACGTCGCTGCGCGCCGACCCCGCGGAATCGTCTCCGCCACCGAGACGCGCGATGCGCTCGACGCGTTCCAGCGCGCGATCGACACGGGTGATCTCCAGAACCTGCTCGACATCCTCGCGCCGGATGTGGTGTTCCTCGGCGACGGTGGCGGCATCGCGCAGGCCACGCTCTCGCCCATCGTTGGCGCAGGCAATGTGGCTCGCGTGCTGTCCGCCGGGCTCGGCAGGCTCGCGGCGGCGGCCAAGCAGCTGGCACAGGTCAACGGCTATCCGGCGCTGATACTTCGGCGCGACGGCGAGATCGATACTGTCGTGGCGGTGCGCATCGATGACGGGCTCGTCACCGGGCTCTACGCCATGCGGAATCCCGAAAAACTGTCCCATGTGCGGCGCGAGACCGCCCTGTCCCGCTGACGATCAGGAAGTCTGCTGCGACAGGCTTGCGGGACAGGCGATCACGCGTGCGCTGTCTTCCCGCCGTCTATGACCGGTTGCGCCCCGGTGAGGTACTGGTGCTCCGGCGCGGCCAGGGTGAGGGCGAACGCCGCGATCTCCTCCGGTGTCGCAAGCCGGCCCAGGCCAGGCACACGCCGAGGTGCTGGAACTGGTCGCCGACGGCCTGTCGAATGCCGAGATCGCCGAGCGACTGCACGTCGGCATCACCACGGTCAAGACCCACATCCCAACCTGATGACCAAAACCGGTGCCACCAACCGGGTTCGGCTGGCCGTCCTCGGGCTCCGGGGCCACGGATGAGGTGCTACGCGGACGGCGCGGCGGCGAGGTGACGCATCGACGTGCCGTCCCACACCCCGGTGGCGAGGGCCTCGTCGTACTCGGTGCGCAGGCGCGCCACGAGTTCGGCGACCGAGGTGACCTCCTCGAGGGTGCCGACGCCCTGTCCGGAGCCCCAGATGTCACGCCACGCCTTCGCCCCGGTGTTGCCGCCGGAACCGAAATTCATCTTCGACGGGTCGGATTCGGGGAGGTTGTTCGGGTCCAATCCGGCGGCGGCGATGCTGCCGCGCAGGTAGTTGCCGTGCACGCCGGTGAACAGGTTGGAGTAGACGATGTCGGCGGCGGTGCTGTCGACGAGCATCTGCTTGTACCCGGCCGCCGCATTGGCCTCGTGCGTCGCGATGAACGCGGAGCCGACGTAGGCGAGGTCGGCGCCCGCGGCCTGCGCCGCCAGGATCGACGCGCCGTGCGAGAGCGCGCCGGAGAGCAGGAGCGGCCCGTCGAACCACTCGCGGATCTCGCGAATCAGCGGGAACGGCGAGGTCGTTCCCGCGTGCCCGCCCGCGCCCGCCGCGACCGCGATGAGTCCGTCCGCGCCCTTCTCGATCGCCTTGTGCGCGTAGGCATTACTGATGACATCGTGTAGAACGATTCCGCCGTAGGAATGAATCGCGTCGTTGACCTCGGGACGTGCGCCGAGCGAGGTGATCACGATGGGGACCTGGAAGTCCACGCACGCCTGAAGGTCGGATTCGAGCCGGTCGTTGGACTTGTGGACGATTTGGTTGACGGCGAACGGGGCGGCAGGCGCGTGCGGGTTCGCGGCGGTGTGCGCGGCCAGGTCCTCGGTGAGCTGGGCGAGCCAGTCGCGCAGGGCCGACGCGGGGCGGGCGTTGAGCGCGGGGAACGAGCCGATGACGCCGGCTTTGCACTGGGCGCTGACGAGTTCCGGGCCGGACACGATGAACAGCGGCGACGCGACGACCGGGAGCGCGAGCGGAATACGAAGGGCGGGAGGCAAAGTCATGATCGATACTTTCGTTCTGAGTGACGAGTGGTCGGTGATCGGGATTCGCGTCAGGAGAGCCGGGGCAACCAGGTCGGGAGGTCATCGGGCACCCGGCCGGGAAACTTCGGGTCGCGGCGCGCCGACATCTCGATGGTGTAAGAGTTGCCCCTGCCGGGGTTGTTCATGGCGACGGTCGCGATGTGGTCTTCGACCTGGTAGTCCACCAGGGAGCGGTCGCTCATGCTCGTCGTGTTCCTGTCTGTCCGGCACGTTCCCGCGCGGGTCGCCCGAGAGTTCGCCGGGGCGGCCGCGCGGCGAAGGACGGCCGCGTTGTGCCGCCGGGCGGGTTGCGCCGACACATCGGAGTGTGCCGGGCGGGATCGACAAGAAGTTATCCGAGCACGACTCTTTTTTATCTGAGTGCGACAATCTCACCGTGAGTCATATTCGCTCCGCCAGTCTGCGCGGCTTCAGGAGCGTCGTCGCCGAGCTCGGGGGCGACGCGGACTCGCTGGCGCTCACAGTCGGCCTGTCGCCGAAGTCCCTCGACATGGACGACGACCTGGTTCCAGGAAAGGTGGCCGCGGCGTTGCTCGAGGTTGCCGCGGAGCAGTTGCGGTGCCCCGACTTCGGCCTTCGGGTCGCCGGACGTCAATCTGTGTCCGTTCTGGGGACTCTCGCCGTCGCGATGACGAACTCGCCGACCATCGGCGACGCTCTCGACTGCCTGTCGCGATACCTCTCCTCGTACGGCCGGTTTCTCACGGTGTCCATGGGTGAGGACCCTCAGCATCGTCCTGGCGTGGTCGGGCTCTACTACGGCCCGGCCACTGCGGCAGGTCCGGTGCAGGCCGTCGACCTCGGTATCGGCTTCACCCACCGCGCCATCACCTACCTCAACGGCGGACCGTACGGTTTGCTAGGCGTCCATCTCCCGTACGAGTCCCCGGTCTCGCCCCGCGACTACGCGGACTACTTCGGAGCGCCGGTCCGAACTCGGCAGCCCCACCCGGCCGCCATACTCCGTCTCCCCGCGGCACTGCCGAATCAAGAACTCGTGGGCGTCAACGACACGATTCGTCAGCTCGCCATCGCGTTCCTCGCCGAGCAGACGTCGACCGGCAAGACGGACATCGTGTCCCGCACCCGAACCGCGATCAGGGAGTCGCTCGGCACGGGCACGGTCGAGCTGGCAGGGATCGCCCGGTTGCTGATGATGCACCCCCGCTCGCTCCAGCGACACCTGGAGCAAGCCGGTGTCACCTTCGGTCAACTCCTCGACGACACTCGTCGCGAAACCGCGCTCAGACTGTTGCTCGGCACCGACCTGCCACTCGGTCATATCGCGGGCATCGTCGGTTTCGTCGAGCAGCCGTCGTTCTCGCGGGCCGCCCGCCGCTGGTGGAAGCTCTCTCCTCGTGAAGTCCGGCGCACGCGCCGCATCTGACCCGACCGGCTCACCGGGACCGGAGTCGCTCCGGCACACCACCTCTCGCGCGCCTCGTACGATGGCGACATGCCACCTGTCGAGCCGGTTCGTGACGCCGCGGCCGTATGGGACATCGCGCTCCCGGCACGGCCGAGCCGGATCGCCGGAGTCAGCATGGCCGCGTTTCGCGGTCGGACTGCGAGTCTCATCGATATTCGGGTGATCCCGTACCCGGCGCTCACAATGTTCATCGATTTCGGTGATGGGCTGCTCGTCGACGACGCCGGTGGCGGGCGGGCGCGAGGCACTGTCGTCACCGGTCTCTCGCTCGGCGGCGTTCGGGGGTCCGGACGGAATATCGACTGCCTCCAGGTACGGCTGTCGCCGGTGGTCGCGCACGCGGCGCTCGGCGCGTCCTCGGAGCTGGGCGGGGCGGTGGTCGACCTCGAGGAGCTCTGGGGGCCCGACACCGTGCGGATCCAGGAGCGCCTGGCTGCTACCCGGTCGTGGGAGGACCGGTTCGCGATCGTGGAGGCCGCGCTCGCTCGGCGCCATGGGACGGGCCCCGCGGTCGATCCGGAGATCGACTTCGCCTGGGAGCGAATGGCATCGAGCCGTGGGCGAATTCGGGTCGACCGGCTGGCGGACGAGGTCGGCTGGAGTCGTAAACGGTTGTGGACCCGGTTCCGATCCCAGATCGGTCTCACTCCCAAGAGCGCCGCGAAGCTGATCCGCTTCGACCACGCGGCGCACCTGCTCGCCGCGGGTCACAGCGCGGCCGTGGTGGCGGTGGAAAGCGGCTATGTCGACCAATCCCATCTGCACCGGGACGTCATGGCCTTCGCCGGGGTGACGCCACGGGCCGTCGCGGTCGCGCCGTGGCTCGCCGTCGACGACGTCGCGTGGACCGGCGCCGGGCAAGCACAGGCGAACCAGCGCTCGTCCGCCTGACCACCCGAACGGAACATTTCTCCAAGACACCCCCGCGGTGCGCTGGCCATGCTGGCAGTCGAATCTGCAAGCGGGACAGTCCCATGGAGGAGAAATGAACGACGTCACCGGCACCGAACGACTGCCGCTGGGTATCCGGTTGCTGCACGCCGCGCGTAAGGCGCCGGACTGGTCGACGATGACGGCCGACGAATTGATCGCCTACCGCGACGCGGAGAACCGCAGGCGGTCGTCTCGTCTCGGCAGGGTGATCACCGGACGCCCGGCAGGCGGCGTCGCGATCCGGTGGCGTGAGGTGACGCTGCCCGATCGTGAGATTCGGGTCCGTGAGTACCGGCCGTCGACCGAAGACGGCGGTGCGCTGCCGCTCGTGCTGCACGTACACGGCGGCGGGTTCGTCGGCACGGCGGTCCAGTGCGACTGGGCCAACAGCCATCTCGCCGCCTCGCTGCCCGCGGTCGTCGTCTCGGTCGAGCATCGTCTCCTCGCCCCGGGCACTCCCCTGTCGGCGGCCGTCGACGACGGGTGGGAGGTGCTGCGGCACGTGGTGCGGCACGCCCACGAATGGGGAGTGGACCCGACGCGGACCGTGGTCTTCGGTGAGAGCACCGGCGGATTGATCGCCGCGGTGGCTGCGATCCGGGCCAAAGCTTCCGGCCAGCACCTGCGCGCGCAGGTGCTGGTCAATCCCGTGACGGACGTGACCGAGACGGCGTTCGACCATCCCTCGATCACCCGGTACGCGGACACTCCGACCCTCGACGCGGCGCAGCTGCGGCTGTTCCAGCGCTTGGCCGTGCCGCCGGGATCGGACGCGCGGGCGGTGTCGCCGCTGCTCGCCGACGACCTGAGCGGGCTGGCCCCGGCACTCGTGGTGGTGCCGACCGTCGACCCGCTGGCCGATCACGGTCGTCGTTACGCCGAACGGCTGCTGTCGTCCGGCACGCCCGCGCGGCTCACCGAACATCCAGGCGCGCCGCACGCTTTCCTGAGCATGCCGGGCCTGGTGCCGCAGGCCAAGGCCGCGCGTGCGGAGATCACCGAGTTCCTCCGGGATCGTCTCGCCGAATCACGTTCGTTCGCAACGAAATCGAAGAAGGCAGGAAGGCGATGACCAGCCCGGCTCAATCCTCGGCGAGCGCACGGTCGGCGAGTGCGGCGATGACCGGTCCGAGCGTTCTGGCGTAACCGACGGTGAGGTGATTGTCATCGCGGTACACCAGGTTGTCGCCGATCACGAGCGGGCAGCGGGCGGCGGTGCAGAACAGCGAGGTCAGATCGGCGTACCGGCCGCCACCGGCGGTGGCCGCCGCTTGCTCGGCCGCGATACCCGCATCGTCGACCGCGACCGGCCGCGTCGGCGTGCAGGCCCCGGCATTGTCGAGATGTTCGGACAGGCACGCGGGCACGGTGGTGCGCGGATCGGGGACCGACCCGAGAACGAGGACCGCCGCACCGGTCGCGCGCAGCCGGCCGACCAAGCGGTTGAGGCTGTCGACCCAGGCCTGGTCGTAGGAGACGAAGCCGAAGTCGGCGCCGTAGCGCCTGGACATGCTCAGCACGACCAAACGGGGGCGTTCGGCCTGTAGCCGGGTCAGGATCTGGCCGCGCCACTGTTCGCATTCGGTGTACTCCCGGCCCAGATACGGGCTGGTGATGGGCAGGTCGAGCAACGGGCAGGTGACCTTGGCCATGGTTTCCAGCCGCCAGTGCCGTGCCGCGGCGATCGGCTCGAACGCCGGATGCCACATCGCCGCATGCGAATCGCCGACCAGGGCCACCGTCGTGGCCGAGTCCGGATCGCCGGAGGCGCACTCGGCCTGTCCCACGTCACGCCACGATCGCACGCAGCCGTCGGTGAACACGCCTGCCTTGTCGCCAGGCGCGTCGGCGAGCGAGGGCGTGAGATTCGAAGGGACAGCCTGGATTTCGGCCGATGCGGCGACCGCGTCCTGGGTCTCCGCAATCAGCTGCCGGACCACCGCGTCGCGCGGGTCGACGCCGGGAGTGGCCGATGCGGCGGGCGTGGCGAGCGTGAGAGCCGGGGCTGCCGCGCCACGGCCGACCGGGGCGGGAACGAGCACGAGCAGCGTCAGTGCCACACAACTGACGACCGCCGTGATCGCGCCGCCGCAGGCGAGGCTGCGTGCGGCCGAGCTTCGCAACGGGGCGGCGAAGCGGGCCGGATTCTCGACCAGCCACAACGTGAGCATCGCGAGCCCGCCTGCCATCATGAGCGCGCCCATCGAGCCACCCAGTCCGAGCTGGTGCCCGAGCACGCGCGGCGCCAGCAGCAATACCGGCCAGTGCCACAGATACCAGGAGTACGACACGCGACCGATCGCTCGCATTCCACGCAGCGCCAGTCCGCGCCCGACTCCGAATCGCGTGTCAGCGCAACCGGATACGATCACCAGGGCGGTACCGAGAACGGGCAGCACGGCCGCGGTGCCCGGATACGGTGTCGTCTCGTTCAGCTGGGAATACGCCGCGACGATGAGGACCAGTCCGATCCATCCGGCAAGGGCGGCGACCGATTTCGGCAATCGGGACCACACGCCGGCCGACAGCGCGATCATGCCGCCCGCACCCAGCTCCCAGGCTCGCGTCGGCAGCGAGAAGAAGGCCCACGAGGGCAGCGTGCGGGTCAGGATCAGCGAGATCGCGAAGGAGAGCGCGGCGACAACCGCGAGAACGACCATGTACGGGAACGGACCGGTCGATCCGATCCGGCGCCGTCGCGCGAACCAAGCCGTGGCGGCGATCAGCACGGGCCACAAGAGATAGAACTGCTCCTCCACACCGAGCGACCAGAAGTGCTGAAACGGCGACGGCAGCGTATCGCCTGCGAGGTAGTCGTTGCCGCGCAACGCGAGCCGATAGTTCCCGGCGTACAAGGCGCCGGCGATCCCATCGCCGAGGACTTGGCGGGCCTGTAGCGGCGGCAGCAGTACGGCCGCGCCGATCGCGGTGGCGATCAGCACGACACCCGCCGCGGGCAGCAGACGGCGGACCCGCGCGCCGTAGAACCGGACCAGTCCGACAGCGCCGTCGGCGGCCGCCTCGCGGAAGAGGATTCCGGTGACGAGGAAGCCGGAAATGACGAAAAAGACATCCACGCCGACGAATCCGCCCCGAACCCCGGGCATGTTCGCATGGAAAAGCACAACAGCCAGTACGGCGACTGCCCGCAACCCCTCGATGTCGGGTCGAAATCCTCCGCGCGGTGTCGCGTTGAGTGCGCGATTATCCTGCAGATTCGTCAATCCGCCGCTCGCCACCACCGTCATGGACGGCATTGTTCGCGATCTTGCTGGCTATGTCACGGCAACTCACCGCGTCGCAGGCTCCCCGACCTCGACCCTTTCGGACCGATAGGCAGATCGAGTACGAGATCGGGATTTTCACAATGCATCGGCATCGGGACGCGGACAATCAATAACTCCGAATAGTTTCATTCCCGCAAATAAGAAATTGGCCTGACTTCGATCGAGGTGGGCTCCGCCTCGTCGGTGATCCACCGTGATAGAGGAAGAGCGTGGGAATCCTCATCGAAGACGCACACGTGCTGACCATGGACGGCATCTCCGGCAGCACACCGGTCGTGCGCAGCATCCGGATCGAAGGCGATCGCATCGCCGAGATCGGCGCCGGCCTGACCCCGGCCGACGGCGACACCGTCATCGACGGGTGCGACCGCTTGGTCGTTCCCGGGCTCGTCAACGCGCACACCCACTCGTGGGAGACGCTGTTCAAGGGGCGCTACGACAATCTGCCGCTCGAACTGTGGCTCACCATGAGCTATCCGATCCTCGGTGACAGCCGCGTCGCCCCGGAGCTGGTGCGGTTGCGCAGCACGCTGTTCGCGATCGAATCGCTCAAAGCCGGCGTCACCACCATCGTCGACGACGTGATCGAGAATCCGAATCAGGAGTGGGCGCAGCTCGCGGCGGTGTTCGACGCCTACGACGAAGTCGGCATCCGGGCCAACATCTCCGGGCACGTCATCACCCGGCCCTTCGTCGACACCATCCCCTTTCTGGACGATCTGCTGGATTCGGCGATGGTGCGGCACCTCAGGTCGCTGCCCGCTCCCGCCGACGACGAGTACCTCGATTTCTGCCGCCGCGCGTTCGACACTCTGCACGGCCGCGGCGACGGACGGCTGCGGTTCATGACCGCGCCGTCCGCGCCGCAGCGCTGTAGCCCCGAGCTGATCGCCGGGGCGACCCAGTTGGCGCGGACCAACGACGCCGAGTGCCACATCCACGTGCTCGAGACCAAGACCCAGATGATCACCGGACCCGAACACTACGGCGGAACACTGGTCGAGTATCTGCACAGGATCGGCGCACTGACCGCCAATACCACTTTGGCCCACGGCATCTGGGTGACCGAGTCCGATATCGAACTCGTCGCAGATGCCCGCACCTCCCTCGCGCACAACCCCGTCTCCAACCTGAAACTCGGCTCGGGCATCGCGGCGTGGCGGCTGCTGCACGACGCCGGGGTCAACGTCGCGCTCGGCACCGACGGCTGCTCCAGCAGCGACTCGCCGCGCATGCTCGACGTGGTGAAAACGGCGGCGCTGTTGCACAAGGTGACCGATCCCGATTTCCGCCGCTGGCCGCGAGTCGACGAGGTGCTCACCGCGGCGACCATCGGCGGAGCCCGCAGCGCGGTGCTCGATCGCGTCATCGGAACGATCGAGGTGGGCAAGCAAGCCGACCTGGTGCTCTTCGATCTCGACACCATGGCCTTCACCCCGCGCCAGAAGCTCGACAATCAGCTGGTCTACTCCGAGAACGGATCGTCGATCGACACGGTCCTCGTGGCGGGGCGCGTCGTCGTCGCGGGCGGCGAGGTGACCACGGTCGACGAACGCGCGACGCGCGCGGAACTCGACCGGCTGCTGCCGGAAATCATCGCCTGGCAGGACGATCTGGATCGTCGCAATGCCGTGCTGGCCGACGCGATCTCCGCGGCCTATTTCCGGGCGGTCGCCACCCCGGGTCCCGTCAATCGCTTCGCCGGTGACGAGCGCGCCTGGCTAGCCTAGTGCCTCGTCAAGCAACCTTCGGTAGGTAATCAGGTTGCCGGATCTTGGAGTTGACGGCGAAGTCGCGTTTGGGTTGGGCGTGCTGGTTGTACCAGCGGATGTAGGCGCCGATCGCGGCGTCCTGTTCGTTGTGGCTGCGGTGGTCGGTTCCGTTCAACGCGAAATAGCGGAGAGCGGCGAATTCGGCTTCGATCCAGTTCAACCACGATGAATAGGTCGGCAGGAACACCAGCTCCACGTCGTTGACCGCGGCCCAGGCGCGGACCTCGGCTCGCTTGTGCGGGGAGAAGTTGTCGACGATGACGTAGAGCCTTTCGCCAGGCCAGCGCGCCCGCAGCGACTTCAGCAACGACAGGAACTCCTGCCATCGCTTACGATCCCGGATCCGATAGTGGAGCTTGCCGGTCGCCAGATCCAGAGCGCCGAGTAGGTGCCGCACGCCCTGGGTGCGCCGGTAGGTCGCCCGCAGCCGTTTCGGGGTTCGTCGTGGGAACCAGCCACGACCAGCGCGGGGTTGCAAGTTCAGCGGCCCGAACTCGTCCACGCAGACCACCCGTCCATCGGTGGGCCGGTGGTCGTAGAGGTCCAGGACACGGTTCATCTTCGCGGTGAACTCGGGGTCGGTCCCGGCTTTCCAGGTTTTGACCGCCTGCCACGACACCCCCTCGGCTTTGAGGATCTTGCGCAGAGTTTCGCGGCTGATATCAGCGATTCCGTTGCTGAGCAACACTTCTCGCAGTTTCGACAGACTCCACACCGAGAACGGCCAGCCCAGGTCCCGCGGGCAGCACCGGGCGATGCAGGCGATGCGTTCACGCGTCGCCCGATCTACCTTCTTCGGCCTGCCCGCGCTCCATTTTGGGTCCAAAGCCTCGAACCCCCGTTCGTTGAACTCGTGGATCACCTGCCGCACATACGCCTCGCTGACCTGCATCAACCGAGCGATCGCGGGCACCGGCTGCCGCTGCGCCGAGGCCATCACCACGATTGCTCGTCGTGTCCTGATCGGCTGTTTGCTCGCCTTGGTGATCTTCTGCAACCGGCGCCCGTCCTCCGGGGTCACCGCTCGCACAAACACTTCCGGCTTCCGGGCCACCGGCACCACCTCCACCGGCAGCATCACCGACCACAGGCCCACGATCAACCCGACACCCGGTTACCGAGGCAACCTACTTGGACGAGGCACTAGTTCACCCCGATACCCGCTGGCCGGTGATTACGGCCCGATGCCGGTTCCGCGCGCCCTCGATTTGGTAGATTTCGCTGACGACCGAACATTCCACCAGGAGGTTCGCGATGTTCTGGAACGCTTCCCAAATCCCCGATCAGCGCGGCCGGACGGCGGTGGTGACCGGGGCCAACAGCGGGCTCGGGCTGGAGACGGCGCGGCAACTGGCGGCCAAGGGCGCACACGTGGTGATGGCGGTGCGCAATCAGGACAAGGCCGCGGCCGCGGTCGAGAACATCCGCGCGATGGCGCCGGACGCCTCCCTCGAGTTGATCGCCCTCGATCTCTCCGCGCAGGCATCCGTCCGCGCGGCGAGCGAGAAGATCCTCGGCGCACATCAGCGCATCGATCTGCTGATCAACAACGCCGGGGTGATGGCGACCGGCGAGGCGAAGACCGTCGACGGCTTCGAAATGCAGTTCGGCGTGGACCATTTGGGGCATTGGACGCTGACCGCGCTGCTGATGCCTGCGCTGCTGCGCACTGCCCGAGCCCGGATCGTGACCGTGACGAGCACAGCGCATCACATGGGTCGCGCCGTCGATCCGGCCAACCCCCACCTGGAAGGTCGCTACGGACCGTGGCGCGCATATGGTCAGGCCAAGCTCGCCAACTTCCACTTCGGCCTGGGATTGCAGCAGGAGTTCGAGCGGGCAGGCGTGGGCGCGGCGAGCCTCCTCGCGCATCCCGGCTTGTCGAACACCAACCTGCAAGCGGTCAGCGTGCGGGAATCCGGCGGCGGCCTGACACAGCGGTTCAGCCAGTGGGCCGCTGTGCACACGGGGATGTCCGCATCCGATGGGGCGCTGCCGCAACTGCGTGCGGCGACGGACCCTGCCGCGAACGGCGGTGATTTCTACGGTCCGATGTTCGTCAACAATGGACCGCCGGTGCGCAAACCGATCTTCCGCAGAATCGGAATGAACAGCGCCATCGCCAAACTGTGGGACGTCTCCGAGCGGGAGACCGGGGTGCCGATCGACGTGTCCACCGCGGCGAGCAGTTGACGACGGTGCCGCCGAGTGGGTTTCGCGCGGAGAAATGCGTGCGCCGCGGAAAACAACCGACGTATGACCACCACAAGCCAAGCGACGACACAAAGTTCGCGTCAAACGCCCCCCGTTCGCCCATTACCCGATATGGTCGTAGCGGCCCGAGAACGTGGCGGCGTTCCCGCGGCCTGACGGGGAAGTGGTCCGTCCTCCCGTTTCGACCTTCGGGAGGACGGACCCTGATCCGCGATTGCCGCGCCTAGGACGCGGCCTTTTGGTACGCGGCCACGACATCGGCGGGCACGCGCCCTCGCCGGGGAACGTCGAATCCGTTCGCCCTGGCCCACTCCCGCACCACACCGGGACGAGGACCATCGGTGGCCGCGGTCTCGATACTCCTGCTGCGCCGACCCGCTTTACCCACCCGTCGGCTATGAGGAACCCATTGCGCGAACGACTCTCGCAATCGCGCGGCGTTCTCCTCCGATAGGTCGATCTCGTACTCGACACCGTCCACCGCGAACGACACCGTCTCCGCCGCCTGCGAGTGACCGTCGAAATCATCGACGACCGTGACGACTACCTTGCGCGCCATACCAGATACCCCACTCCCAATTCGAAACCCACCGACACCTGCGCGATGAACCGGACGCGCAGAGACTCGACACCAATCTACGAACTCGCCGGTCGAGATTCAGCATGTTACGCCCACCTCGTCGTCGATTACACATCGCAGAAGCCGAACGAACTCCTTCGGGCGCGGCCTGACCTCACCGGTATCTCATTCGGTTCGGGTGCTTCGCCCCCGACGAGCGGCTCGCGGCGATTCTCGGCCGCGCCGCCCGGCAGGGCCGCGATCAACTGCTGATCGAACCCGACATCACCCCCGCCTGACCTCCGGTTCTTCCTTGTCGCGGATCAGTGTCGGAAGCCGCTCGCCTGGGTGGTTTCGTCCGCGACCCGGACACCGTAGTGATAGGCGAGCTGCCCGCCGAGATAGCCGGAGACGCCAAGCACAGCCAGGGCGACGATCGACAGCACCAGCTGGCCCCAGGACACGGCGCCCTGCGGACCGCTACCGGCAGTGCGCCAGAAGAAGCCGACGACGAAGGCGGCGGTCACCGTCAGATTGAGGCTCATGTGCAACAAACCGATGCGAAACGCCGTGGTGCCGGTCGGTATCGCGAGCAAGTCCAGCAGACCCACCACCGCCGCGACCAGTGCGCCGAGCACTCCGATCGCGATCAGCCACGTCGCGCCGCGGGCGAGGAACTGCGGGTCGTCCACCACCCGCGAGGCGATATCGAACACCACGCTCGCCACCCACGCCCCGATCGGCACGGTGACCAGGATCGGGTGGAACGGATGTCCGTACGGACCGGCCACCACGGAGACGACCGGTTGTTTTGCCTTCTGCATCTCACTGGTCATAGCAACCCCTGCTGCCTGGGTATCGGTATCGGTGGCCGCTCGGAGCGCGGCCGTTCGCTGCTCGTTTCTTTCGATCCAGACTCGACAGACGCATACCCGAAAAGATCGGAACTACCGATTCGACGGGACGCCGACCACGCGGTTGCCACGGCGCGTCGACTGATAACCACCCTGATCGCGCCGTACCGGGTCACGTCGCCGTGAGCGTTCCCGGCGGGGAGTCGCTCTGTCGGTCGCTCACTTCACCCGGAACAGGTGAGGATTCGCGCCCGCTCGCGGGGCGACAATCGGCGGATCCGGTCCGATAGCGATGAGGAGTCCACCATGACGAACCCATCGGGTGTCCAGAGTCCCCCGCCCGCCGAACCCTTCCAGCGGCAGAGCGTCGCCACGGGGATCTCGATCACGGCGGCGATCATGCTGCTCGTGCTCGCCACGGTCTCCGTGCTCGAGGGAGTCTCGGCCATCGCCAAGGACGAGATCTACGTCGCGGGCGTCGACTACATCTACGCGTTCGACTCGACCACCTGGGGTTGGATCCATCTGATCCTCGGCGCCGTCGGCGTGCTCTGCGCCGTCGGACTGCTCTTCGGCCGGACATGGGGCCGCTACGCCGCAGTGGCCGTAGCCATGCTGGTGATCATCGCGAACTTCCTGTCGCTGCCCTATTATCCGGCATGGTCGCTGCTCGTCATCGCGCTGAGCGTGGTGGTCATCTGGGCGGTGACCGCCTGGCAGCCACAGCTGTGAAGCGCCTCGGAGGAGAATCGTGAGCAGGAAATCCCCTCACCGGGACGGTGGACCCTTGCGCGCACGTGACGGCTGAGGCCGATCGATGTCCTGGACAGATGTCCTCGGCCGGTTGCCCGGTATCGCGACCGCCCTGCGGTACCGGCGGGACTGGCTGCGCACGGACATCACCGCCGGACTCGTCCTGACCGCGCTGCTGATCCCCGCCGGAATGGGATACGCCGAGGCCGCGGGCCTGCCCGCCTACGCCGGTCTCTACGCCACCATCGTCCCGCTGCTCGCCTACGCGGTAGTGGGTCCATCCCGGATCCTGGTCCTCGGCCCGGACTCCTCGCTGGCCCCGCTCATCGCGGCCGCCGTCCTGCCGCTGGCCGTGGCGGGCGATCAGGACGACGCGCTCGCCCTGGCCGGTGTCCTGGGCGTTCTCATGGGCCTCATTCTGTTGATCGGCGGATTCCTGCGGCTCGGCTTCGTGACCGAATTGCTGTCCAAGCCCATCCGGCTCGGATATCTCAACGCGATCGCGCTCATCGTCGTCGTGGGGCAGCTGCCCAAACTGCTCGGATTCTCCGTCGACGCCACGGGTGTGCTCGCGGAGGTCGCCGAGACCGCCAGGGCGGTGTTCGACGGCAGGGTCGATCCGGTGGCGGCCGGTATCGGCGTCGGCGCCATCGTGATCATCGTGGCCATCAGGATGTGGCTGCCCGTAATTCCCGGCGTGCTGGTGGCCGTGGCGGGAGCCATCGTACTGTGCGCCGCGGCGGATCTCACGGACGACATCCCCATGGTCGGTGCCCTTCCCGAAGGGTTGCCGCTGCCCTCGATCGGTGGCGTCGACTGGCACGACGTCGTGCGCCTGATCGGGCCCGCCGCCGGGATCGCGCTGATCGCGTTCGCCGACACCGGTGTGCTGTCACGGACATTCGCCTCCCGCCACGGCGAGGACGTGAACGGCAGCACCGAGATGAAGGCCATCGGCGTGTCGAATATCGCGGGCGGGTTGTTCGGCGGGTTTCCGGTGTCGGCGAGCGGTTCCCGCACTCCGGTCGCCGAACAGAGCGGAGCTCACACCCAGTTGACAGGAGTCGTCGGCGCGCTGGCGGTCTTGGCGTTCGTCCTCGTCGCGCCCGGTCTCACCGCGTACCTGCCCGACGCGGCGCTCGCGGCCGTGGTCATCGTCGCGGCCACCGCGCTCATCGACGTGGGCGGCATGGTCCGGATGTGGCATATGAGCACCGTGGAATTCTGGCTCGCGGTCGCGGCTTTCCTCGGGGTGGTGTTCGCGGGTGTACTGCAAGGGATTCTGGTCGCGATCGGATTGTCGTTCGTCGCCGTGGTCGCGCGCGCGTGGCAGCCCTACCGCACCGAATTGGTGCGCACGGCTGACCGCCCCGGCTACCACGACATCGAACGCCACCCCGACGGACAGCGAATCCCGGGGTTGGTCCTGGTCCGGTTCGATGCTCCCCTGTTCTTCGCGAATGGCGAGATCTTCGACGAGTACGTCCGCGGGGTGGTGTCCAAAGCCCCGACTCCGGTCGAGTGGGTCGTCATCGCCGCGGAACCGATCACCGGCCTCGACACCACCGCCGTGGACGAACTCGTCGACCTGGACAGGTACCTGGAAGGCCAAGGAATCCGGCTGGCCTTCGCGGAGATGAAGGGGCCGATCAAGGATCGGCTCCTCCGATTCGGCGTGGGTGACCGATTCGACGCCACCCACTTCTACCCCACCGTGGACGCCGCGGTCGCGGACTTCCTCGAACGCCAGGACCGCATCCACCCACAGGAATGAGGCGACCGTGAACAAGGACGAATACGGCAACGATGCGGCGGCCGGCGATGTGCGCGTGCGACGGTGGTCGGCGCGAGCCGCTTTCGTGTCGGTGGGCTGCGCCGTGCTCGTCCCGGTGCTGTTCGCCGGACTGCTCGGGACCGCGGGGTTGGTGATGGTCGGCATCGGCGGCGCGGTGGTGACGGTCGCGGCGCTCTATTGGTTCCTGTCCCGGCGCGGGGTGCTGCGGGCGGCCGGAGCGGTGGTGGCGGTGCTAGCGCCGATCGTCGTGTTCGTTCTGTTCGTTCGCGCCCAGCTGCTATGGGTGGTGCTGCTGACGTGCGGCCTGGCGGCGCTGGCGCTGATCTGCGCGCGTATCGCGCTGGGCGAGCACGAGCGCGACACGCGGATGCCCGAATACCCGGCCGCGCCGCCGAATCACCCGTTTCTGATCATGAATCCGCATTCCGGCGGAGGCAAGGTCGCGCGATTCGACCTGCGGCGCAGAGCCGAGGAACTCGGCGCCGAGGTCCTGCTGCTCGAAGGGCCGGAGACCATTGACGTCGTTGCCGCGGCACGCGACGCCGTCGCGCGCGGCGCGGATCTGCTCGGCGTCGCGGGCGGTGACGGAACGCAGGCGCTCGTCGCGGGCGTCGCCGCCGAATCCGACGTGCCGTTCCTGGTGATCAGCGCGGGAACGCGCAACCACTTCGCCATGGATCTCGGTCTGGACCGCGCCGATCCCGGCGCCTCGCTCGACGCGCTCACCGACGGCGTCGACTTGCGAGTGGACCTGGGCGCCATCAATGGCCGCCCCTTCGTCAACAACGCCTCCTTCGGCGTCTACGCCGAACTCGTACGCAGCCCCGCCTACCGCGACGACAAGACCGCGACCACACTCCAGACGCTCCCGGATCTGCTTGCCGGACAAACGGGTTCGCGGCTCGTCGCGCATATCGGCGACACCGTCGTCGACGGGCCGCAGGCCGTCCTGGTCAGCAACAATCCGTATGGCAGCGGGGATCTCGCCGGACTGAGCCGCCGCGCCCGGATCGACCGCGGCCTGCTCGGGGCGGTCGCCCTCTCGGTGGCCAGCACCCGTCAAGCCATCGATCTGCTGTGCGTCGGCCGATTCCGGCAACTCGTCCAGCAGACCACCCGCGAGGTGATCGTCGAAGCCGACACCGGCACCATCCCCGTCGGAGTCGACGGGGAATCGCTGCTGCTCACCACGCCGGTCCGCTGCACGATAGCGCCGGGCGCGCTGCGGGTGCGTGTGCCGAGAACGCGACCGGGCACGCCCGCGCCCACCCCCGCGGTGGACTGGATTCGCCTGCGGGAGAGGGCACGTCGCCCCAGGCGCGCACCCGGATCACGCTCCGGCGCCTGATGATCGGGTCCCGCGCGGAGACGGTGTGCCGGCGCGAATCAGGCCGCGCAGTACCGGCCCGCCTCGGGCAGCAGGTAGCGGAGCGACTCCGCCCGGCGACCAGCCGGTACCTCGGCGCGGCCGGTCACCGCCCGAGAAACAGTCGTTCGCAAGGCAGTCGCGGCAACAGCCGACAGTCCTCGACAGCGTTTTGTATCAATTCGATCGTGCAACAGTTCGTTTGCCTCCAATCGAGGATCGAATTGCGTACCGCCGCCATGTCGGCCGTGTAGTCGAAGGCCATCCCGGCCAGCCAAATCCGCAGGTACACATCACCTTCGCATGGGCGTCTTCGTTCGGCGTTCATGGCCTGCCACCTCGAGCAACGTACAGGTGGGAATCAGTCAACTTCCGCTCCTCTTCCGGAATCGTCACCGGCCGTATGAACTTCTCGGCCTCATCGGCCACGACGCCGCTCCCACGGCAACGTCGATGGCAAGCCCGCGACAAGGCCGACCGGGCCCGTAGCCCAGACCTCGACCACGCCCCACCGGGTTGGCTGATCGCGCGAGTCGGCAGCGTGTTCGTCGCCTACGGATCGATCAGCCGGCGGTCCTCAGAACCAGCGCTTGCGGGGGCGCGGCTGGACGTCACAGGAACAGCGCTGCGCCTCAGGTACATCGCCGAGCACCTGCTCGACGTGACTTCCACATCCCTCGTAGCCGGGCTTGCCGCACCTATGGCAGATGATTCGTTGACACATGTCCCTTTTCCCTTTCTGTGTATACGGATTTCGCGGCAGAGTTACCTGGATTGTCCGGCGATCGCATCTCGCCAGGTCCGATATCCGCCATCCAGGTTGACCGCCTGCCTACCGCGCTGGGTCAGCACTCGCGTCGCACTGTTGCCGCGTTGCCCCACCTGACAGAAAACCAGAACGGAGCCTTGCGGGATCTCGTCCACCCTTTCACGCAGTTCATCCAAGGGGATATTGCGTGCGCCGGGGATGGAACCCGCGGCGAACTTCTCCGGCGATCGCACGTCGACCAGGTGCGATCCCGCAGCGATCACCTCGTCGATTTCGTGCCACTGCACCGTGCGAAGCGCGCCGATGCGCAGGTTGTCGGCCATGTAACCAAGCATGTTCACCGGATCCTTGGCCGAACCGAACTGCGGTGCGTACGCCAGCTCCAGGTCCATCAATCGGGAGGCCGGGATTTCGCCTGCCATCGCGGTGGCGAGCACGTCGATACGCTTGTCGACGCCTTCACCGCCGACCGCCTGCGCACCGAGTATCGCGTCCGTTTCGGGATCGATGAGCAGCTTCATCGACATCGCGCGGGCTCCCGGGTAGTACCCGGCGTGGGCGAGCGGATGCGAATGGAGAACACGGAAAGGACGCCCCGCGGCACGCAATCGAGTCTCGCTCCATCCGGTCATTGCCGCTCGCACATCGAATACGCCGATGATCGCGGTGCCTCGAGCTGGCGGGTCCGCAACCGTCAGGCCCGTGATCGCATCGGCGACCAGCCGCCCTTGCCGATTCGCCGCATTCGCCAGCGGGACCAGCATCGACTGTCCTGTCACCGCGTCCAGCTTCTCCACCACATCGCCGACGGCATAGATGTGCGGGGCCGACGTGCGCAGCCGATCGTCGACCACGATGCCGCCACCCGAGCCGATCGCCAATCCGGCATCGCGGGCAAGAGCGCTCTCCGGTCGTACTCCGATCGCCATGACGACCAGATCGGCCGGGATCACACGCCGATCGGAGAGGGTCACCGCCTCGGCGTCGATGCCGACCGGCTCCACACCCAGCTCCAATCGAATCCCGTTGTCGCACATTTCGGCGGCGACCGGCGCGGCCATCTCGACATCCAGCGGAGCCAGCACCTGCGGGCCGCGCCCGACCACGGTGGTCGAAATCCCCTTGCGTACGAGGTTTTCAGCCATCTCCACTCCGATGAAGCCCGCGCCGACCACGACCGCGGACTGCGCATCGGCCGCAGCCGCGGCCAAGCGATCGACGTCGGCGACATCGCGCACCACCAGGGCGCGCTCGACGCCCGGCAGCGGCGGCACGATCGGCGCGGCGCCGGTGCTCAGCACCAACTCGTCGAACGGTTCGACGTATTCGCGACCCGAATCCAGCGCACGCACGGTGACGGTGCGATTCTCCGGGTCGAGGGCGATCACCTCGTGCCGCACGCGCACGTCCAGGCGGAACCTCGCCGCGAGCGACTCGGGTGTCTGCAACAGCAGCGATTCGCGTTTCGGGATCACCCCGCCGACGTAGTAGGGCAGGCCGCAGTTCGCGAACGACACATGATCGCCGCGCTCGAGAACGACGATTTCCGCCGATTCCATCAACCGCCGCAAGCGGGTGGCGGCCGACATACCACCGGCCACTCCACCGACGATCACAACCTTCATCTCGCTCCTTCCGGACTGGCCTCGCCCCACTGTGCGGCAGGCCACCCTTCACTCTCGTATACCCCCAGGGGTATCTTGACTACGAGCATCAGAATACCCCCCGGGGTATGGAAGGAGAATTGTGATGACCGACTCACCGACGCTTTCCCCCGCTAGAAACAGTTCGCCACCCGGCGGGTCCGCCGGGATGCTCGGCCGAATCGGGGCCGCGATGGCCGGGCGCGCCCGGATCGTGTTCGGGGTATGGCTGCTCGTGTTGATCGTTCTCGGCGCCGCCGCGCCGAGCGTGTTCACCTCACTCGCCGGGGCGGGCTGGCAGGCCAACGGCTCGGAATCGGTGCAGGTGCGTGAACTGGCGCAGCAGCACTTCGGCGGAAACTCCTCGGCCGCGGTCCAGGTTGTCGTGCACTCGGACACCGCGACGATCGATAGCTCGCAGGTGCAGCATGTCCTGAGCGAGATCACACAGGTGTTCGCTGATGATTCGCGCTTCGGAGAGGTCATCTCCCCGCAGCCCGGGATGTCGATCAGCCGCGACGGGCACACCGGCATCCTCATCGCGGGCGCCAACGCCTCCACCGACGACATGGTCAAAGCCGTCGATGATCACAAGGACACGCTGACCGCCCTGTCCGGCGACGGAATCGAGGTCTACCCCACCGGCGCGTCCGCGCTGTGGAGCGACTTCAACAAGGCAAACCACGACGCCATGATCAAGGCAGAAATGTTCTCCTGGCCGGTCACCCTGGCGATCATGGTGCTGGCCTTCGGCTCGCTCGTCGCGGCCGGACTGCCGCTGTTGCTGACTCTCGCGGGACTGGTCGCCTCGGCCGGCGGACTGGTGCTGCTCAACCAGATCACGCCGATCTCGGTGTGGGCCATGAACTTCGCCATGATGTTCGCCCTCGCGCTGGGCATCGACTACGCGCTGTTCATCGTCGCCCGCTTCCGCGACGCGCTCACTACCGCGCCCACCGCCAGGGCCGCCGTGGCCGAAACCATGGACACCGCGGGCAAAGCCGTTGTGCTGTCCGGACTGACGGTCCTGGTCAGCCTCTCCGCGGTATTGATCGTGCCCGCCCCAGCGGTCCGGACGATGGCCGTCGGGATCATGTTCGCGGTGGCGTTCGTTTTGCTGGCCACCACGACGCTGCTACCGGCCGCGCTGGGATCCCTGGGCGGCAAGGTCAATGCCGGTGCGCTGCCACACGCCAAGCGCCAGCAACACCGTTCTCCGAAGTTCGCCTCCTGGGGCCGACTGCTGCACGACAAGCCGTGGCCGTTCGCGATCGGCGCGCTGGCCATGTTGATCGGGCTGTCGGCGCCCGTGTTCGGCCTGACGGTGGCGATGCCATCGATCCAGGTCGTCCCCGCCGACGCGTCCGTCCGCCAGGGCTATGAACTCGTCCAGGCGCAAATGGGCGAGGGTGCACCGGGAATGCTGCAGATCATCGGACCCGCCGACGAAGCCACCGAGCTCGCCTCGGCTGCTGTGACCGTGGACGGGATCAGCATGGTCACCCCGGCTCAGCCCGCGCTCGATGAGAGCGGTCTGGTGATGATGCAGGCGCTGCCCGATATCGATCCGTCGGATGCGCGCATGGGCGGGATCCTCGACGATCTGCGGGACACCCTGCCTTCTGGCGCACTGGTCGGCGGCGCACCAGCGGAGAACCTGGATCTACAACAGGCGCTGAACGACTACCTGCCCATGATCGTCGGCATCATCCTGGTGCTGGGATTCGCACTGCTGCTGATCGCCCTGCAAGCGCCGTTGATCGCCGCGCTGGGCACCGCGGTCAGCCTGCTGTCCACCGCCGCGGCGTTCGGTGTCGCGAAGCTGATCTTCCAGGACGGACACGGCGCGGGTCTGCTCGGCTTCACCCCGCAGGGATTCCTGGACGGGTGGGGACCGGTGTTCTTCTTCGCCATGATCTTCGCCATCGCCATGGACTACACGGTGTTCCTGCTGGCCACCGCCAAGGAGCACTACGAACGCTCCGGCGATCCGAAGCTCGCTCAGGTCGACGGCATGGCGCATTCCGGACGGGTGATCTTCGCCGCCGCCGCGGTCATGGTCGCGGTGTTCTTCACCTTCGCCCTCGCCGACCCGCTGCCACCGAAGGAGATGGGCATCATCCTGGGCGTCGCCGTGCTGCTGGACGCGTTCGGTGCGCCTGGTGCTGCTGCCGGTGCTGCTGCGGCTGACCGGCCACGCCGCCTGGTGGTCCCCCGCCTGGCTGCGCAAAGCCCTCCCCTCGATCAGCTTCGCCCACCACTGACCCCGCCTTCCCGGGCTCGGTTCACACCGAGCCCGGGAATACCCCCAGGGGTATCATGGGTTGAAGTATTCGAGGAAAGGAACCCATCATGGTCGGCAACGAAGAGACTATCGCCCAGGTGCTCAACCGCCTGCGCCGCGCGCAGGGTCAGCTCACCGGCGTGATCTCCATGATCGAGCAGGGCCGCGACTGCAAGGACGTGGTCACCCAGCTCGCCGCCGTCTCCCGAGCGCTCGACCGCGCCGGCTTCAAGATCGTCGCGACCGGCCTGCGCGAATGCCTCACCGGAGACACCGCCGACGGCTCCGAACCGATGACCGAAGCCGAACTCGAAAAGCTCTTTCTTTCTCTTGCCTGATCGCATAATGCGAAGGCACACAACATGATTGGATTCGATGACCTGTGCCGACTCTACCCCGCCACGACGGTTGGACCATCGGACGCGTCGTCCCGCTACTGGCCGGCGTCTTCGTTCTCGTCAGCACCCTGCTCGCCGCGGCGGTCTCGCCTTGGTGGCTCGTCCTGACCGGCTTCGTCGGCGCGAACCTGCTGCTCTACAGCGCCGTCGGCTGGTGCCCGGCCACCCTGCTGCTGCAGCGCCTCGGCGTTCCCGCGACCGCGAGTTGCACCACAGCGCGAACCTGAGACGTCGATGACCCTCCGGACCATTTCGGCGGATCCCACCGACCCCGACGTGGCCGATCTTCTCTTCGCAGCCATCGGCGGCGACCGTTCACGACTGGACGCCGCAGCGCGGCGCTACCGGGCCGACCATGCCGCCCACCTCATCGCGGTGGTCCTCGACAACGAACTGATGGGCGTGGCGGGCTACGTGGTGTCCGAGGACCACGCGGTACTGCTGCATATCGCTACACGAGAACCTCACCGCCGCACCGGCATCGGTCGGCACCTGCTTGCCGAGATTCGGTCACGGGCGCCTGGGCACAGCCTGCTCGCCGAAACCGACCGAGACGCCCTGACCTTTTACCTCGCAACCGGATTCGAGGCGATCTCGCTGGGAGAAAAGTACCCCGGCGTCGAACGATTCCAGGTCCGCTGGACGCCGCCGAGTCGACCTCAGCCGAGGAAGAACTCGGGCCCGAATCTCCCCCACAATGACGCGCACCGCAGGCAGGCACCCCGCAGCGATTCGATCGACCCGCGCGAATAACGCCTCGAGCACTCGACGTGCGAAATCGCATTTCGAGTAAGCACCTGCGAGTGATTCGATATGGGTGCTACGGTCGTGATCATGCTGGAACCGATCGGAGGATTGCCGGACGGCGTCATCGGGTTCGAAGCAACGGGACGGCTCGAGGCATCCGACTACGAAAAGATACTGATGCCCGCCATCCGCGAAGTCTGGGGTCGCGGCGACGAGATCCGAATCGTCTTGGTGTTCGAACGATTCGAAGGCATGACGCCCGAGGCGGCGTGGGAGGATCTGAAGCTCGGAGTCGAGCACCTCACTCGCTGGAAGCGGATCGCGCTGGTCACCGACCTCGACTGGATGATCACCGTCACCTCGCTGTTCGGCTGGATGACACCGGGAGAATTCAAACGCTTCCCCGTCGCGAACCGAGACGAAGCGATCGCCTGGGCGGCAGCGGCCGACCACTGAGGCCCGGACACCGGATACGCGAACTCGCGTTCATCCGGGCCGTCGAGCCCGGTCTTTCGGCGGCCGCCGGAGAATTCTTCGTTGTCCGGTGAGCGTGGTGGCTTGCCAGTATATTCGGGAAGTACGTGAATTCGGCCGTCGAACAGGGCGGCGGTGTACGCAGACACGTGGCCACCAATATTCCCCGCTCGGCAAGAGCCGCAATTCTCGCGGCTGCTCGAGGAAAGACTTCGATGCCGAGGGCCCGCGTACGTGCGATTCCGGCCATTCAGTGGCACGTGAACGGTGCGGTTCCGAGTTCTACGAAGCAGCGAAATCGACACTGTAGCAGTGCTTTACGAGACGCTGTCGATACAGCGTCCAGACAATGTCGCTGACAGACGAAACGATCCTGCGGAGGAGGACAGCATGAAGGTTACCCAGATTCCCGGGCCCGTCGAAGAGGTCATCCGGCGGATGCGCGCTATCAAGGACGAACTCGATCCGCGCGACGGAGTCGCGAGCTTCAACAACATGTATCTGCGCGTCACCGAATTGGTGGGACAACAGATCACCGAAGGATTCTTCACGGACTCCGCATTCGTGGAACGCCTCGATGTGATCTTCGCTCGGCTGTATTTCGACGCGGTCGATGCCGCCAAGCTCGGCAAGCGGCCCAACCCGGTCTGGCGGCCGGTCTTCGATGCCCGCGCCAACCGCACCGTGTGGCCGTTGCAGTTCGCGCTGGCGGGCATGAACGCCCATATCAACCACGATTTGGCGACCGCGGTGGTCGAGACGTGTAAGGAGCGCGGCACCACGCCGGACACCAAACCGGTGCATGCCGACTACCTCAAAGTCAACGAGCTGCTGAGCAAGATCGAGGCCGAGGTCAGGGCGGAATACGAGCCCGCGCTGCTGAAGCTGACCACCAAGGACGCCGAGGCGCTCAAGCACATTCTGTCCAGCTTCAGCATCGCCCGCGCGCGGGACACCGCGTGGAACACCACGCAGATTCTCTGGCAGCAGCGCAACAACCAGGTGCTGCTCGGGATGAGCAAGCGAACCCTCGAGGAAACCGTCGGCACCGCGGGCCGAATGCTCGTCACCCCGGTCGTTCCGCCGCCGAAGTGACGATCGAACGACTCGGCCGAGGCCGCGCGGCGGTTCGGCCGAGTCGTTCCACGCGCTAAGGCGCCTCCACCGGAGGCCGATAGGTGACCTCCCGCGCGACGGCTTCGTCGACCTGCTCGGGGGTCAGCAGAGTCACGGTGTGCGACATCGCCGCGCCGGAGGCCGCGGTGCGGATGGCGAGCGCCGCGGCCGAAACCTCGTCCGGGACATCACCGATCACGAACAGATCGTCGTCCCCGAAAGCGAAATAGCAGACGTCCACATGGCCGCCCACGCTTTCGACCATTTCCGTGATAGCCGCCCGGCGGGCGCTGCCGCCCTGCGCCAGCACACCGCGAGCCCCCTCATCGGAGTAGCCGACTCGCCACAGATACTTGGGCATTTCCTAACTCCTCCTTCTCGCAGAACTCTCTTGGCAGGACCGACCTTACGGTCTCGGCGACCACGGGGCGGCGCCGCGGAGGCACCGTCGCGGCAATGATGCGGCACCGTGACAGTGGGGACACTGCGACGTCGTCGCGGCCGCCCGACGCCACTCTTCCCGCCGCAGTGAAATAAGCGGGTTTCGCTGTGTCCGAGTGTTTGCTACTGTGCTGGCACGAGGCAGGGTGGGTTGCCGGGCACCGATCGACGCGGCATCCTACGATTTTCGAGACGAACGAGACGCCCCTGGCAGATGGCATCGACGCGCACCGAAGCGCGTCAGCGAAAAGCAGTGACGTCGTTTACCACGATCCCCACCGGATTCGGTTGCTGAGAGTGGCCGCATCCGCATTGTCCGCCGGATATCATCGGTGAACGGATGTGCACGTAGGCGATGCGAGGCGGGCCGATATCAGCGGTGGATCGTCCCGCTCCGGCGCAGACGGGCGCCGCCCGGTCGGACAAAGAAGCGGGGGTCGCACACTCGGAGGAGGATTCACCATGTTGGATTCGTTCTGGGACCTGTTGTGGTACACGATCATCGTGTTCGCCTTCGTGGCGTACTTGATCGTCCTGTTCCAGATCTTGGTCGATCTGTTCCGCGACCACACCGTCTCGGGCCTCGGCAAGACCCTGTGGGTGATCGTGCTGATACTGCTGCCCTACCTCAGTGCGTTCGTCTACCTGATCGTCCGTGGTCGCGGCATGGCCGAGCGGGCGCGGCAGATGCAACTCGAGGCCAAGCAGAGCACCGACGAGTACATCCGGCAGGTCGCGGCGGGCAAGTCTCCCACCGAGCAGATCGCCGAAGCGAAGTCGCTGCACGACTCCGGCGTGATCACCGCGGCGGAATTCGAACAGCTCAAGGCTCGGGCGCTGGGACAAACCCCCTCCGTGTAAGAGGCGGTGACCCGGAAAGAGGCGAAATATCCGTTCCAGAAATGGAATTCGCCCCTCGCCGGTCCACCGATCACCGACTTGCACGGGAGTGAAGGAGCGCTCGTGAACAAGTACCCACCGATCGCCGAGCACGGCATCGTCGGCGACCTGCAAACCGCCGCTCTGGTGTCCTCGGCGGGCACGATCGACTGGTGGTGCACGCCGCGGTTCGATTCGCCGAGCGTCTTCGCTTCCCTGCTGGACAGCGAGCGCGGCGGCTTCTGCCGACTCGCCGTGGATTCCACCGACGACGAGGTGTCGATCCGCCAGCTGTACATGCCGGATACGGCCATTCTCGTCACCCGGTTCCTCGGACCGGACGGGGTCGGTGAGGTCGGCGACTTCATGGATCCGATCCGGGGTACCACGCCCACCGATCGGCATCGGCTGGTGCGGGTGGCCCGGGTGGTGCGAGGGACTCTGTCCTTCACGCTGACCTGCAAGCCGCGATTCGACTACGGTCGCGCCGCGCACACCCTCGAGCAGATCGACGACCGCGCGGTGGTCTTCCACGGCCCCGGCACGGACCTGCACCTGCGGACCACCGAACCGGTGACGCTGCGGGCCGAGAACGGTGACATCACGGCACATTTCACGCTCTCCCAAGGCGAGACCGCCGTGGTGGTGTTGACCAGCACGGCGAGCGAGGGCCCCGCGCCCGAGCATCCCGGTCGTGACGACATCCTCGCCGACTTCGAACGGTGCCGGAACTTCTGGCAGTCCTGGTTGCGTTCGTCCACCTATCAGGGCCGCTGGCGGGATATGGTCAACCGCTCGGCGATCACGTTGAAGCTGCTCACCTACGCGCCGACCGGTGCGCCGATCGCCGCGGCCACCATGGGGCTGCCGGAGCAGGTGGGCGGCGAGCGCAACTGGGACTACCGCTACACCTGGATCCGGGACGCCTCCCTGTCGGTGCGGGCGCTGATCGATCTCGGCTTCACCGAGGAGGCCTACGCGTTCCGGCGTTGGCTGCGTGACCGTCTCGACGCGGGCGGCACCGCCTCGGGTGAGCCGCTGCAGATCATGTACCGGATCGATGGCGACCCGCTGCTCGAGGAGGAGGTGCTCACCCACCTGGAGGGCTACCGAGGTTCCGCCCCGGTCCGGGTCGGCAACGCGGCGGCCGACCAGATCCAGCTCGATATCTACGGTGAGGCCGCCGACGCGCTGTCGCAGGCTCCCGATATCGGCGGCATCGAAGGGTGGCGCGCGTACGCGAAACTGACCGACTGGCTCGCCGACAACTGGGACCGGCACGACGAGGGCATCTGGGAAACCCGCGGCGGCAGGCAGGAGTTCACCTACAGCAGGCTGATGACCTGGGTGGCGTTCGATCGCGGCATTCGCTTGGCCACCAAATACTCGCGGCCCGCGGATGTGGCGCGGTGGACGCGCGCGCGGGACGAGGTGTTCACGCAGATCGTCGAGCGCGGCTGGAGCACGAAGCGGCAGGCGTTCGTCCAGCACTACGCCACCGATGTGCTGGACGCGTCACTGCTGCTGATGCCGCGCATGGGTTTCCTGTCACCGCGGGACCCCGCGTGGCTGAGCACGCTGGACGCCATGGACCAGGAACTGGTCAGCGACAGCCTGGTCTACCGGTACGACCCCGAGGCGTCTCCGGACGGTCTGCGCGGGGTCGAGGGCACCTTCAATCTGTGCAGCTTCTTGTACGTGGAAGCACTGGCCCGCGCGGGTCGTGTCGCGCAGGCCCGCTACGCCTTCGACAAGATGCTCACCTACGCCAATCACGTCGGGCTGTTCGCCGAGGAGATCGGCCCCTCCGGTGAGCAGCTCGGCAACTTCCCCCAGGCGTTCACCCACTTGGCCCTGGTCGCCGCCGCCATGGCTCTCGACGAGCAACTCGACCGCGCCGAGGCGCGACCGGAACCATCCGGATAGATCGATGAGCCGATGACCGACACAGGCGTCTCCAGCCCACCGCGCGCGGTACTCGTTCCGCTGGCGCTCGCGCAGTTCATCTGCAGCTTCGCTGGTTCGAACATGAACGTGATGATCAACGACATCAGCCGGGATCTGAACACCACGGTGCAGGGCGTGCAGATCGTCATCACCACCTTCCTGTTGGTCATGGCCGCGCTGATGATCCCCGGAGGGAAGCTGACCGACCGATACGGGCGCAAACGCTGTTTCATCGTGGGCCTGATCGTGTACGGCATCGGCGCGGTGCTGAGCGCGCTCGCGCCCGGACTCGGCGTGCTGATCCTGGGCAACTCGATCCTGGAGGGCGTCGGCACCGCGATGCTGATCCCGCCGGTCTATATCCTGACCACCCTGTTCTTCACCGAAACCACCTCCCGCGCAAGGGCATTCGGTGTGATCATGGCCTTGGGCGGGATCGGCGCAGCCGCAGGCCCGTTGCTCGGCGGACTCATCACCTCGGGTCTCGGCTGGCGCGCGGCGTTCGGGTTCCAAGCGCTGGTGGTCGCGGTGATCGTGCTGCTCAGCCTGCGCGTCGTCGACCCGCTCCCCGCGGACCCGACGAAGTCGTTCGACATTCCCGGCTCGGCGCTCTCGGCGATCGGGCTGGTGCTGCTCGTCATGGGAATCCTGGCCGCCGACGACGATATTCGGCTGATGGTCACCCTGCTCGCGGCGGGCGCGGCGGTGCTGGTGTGGTTCTTCCTGTGGATTCGCGCGCGGGAGCGATCGGGTCGGGAGCCGCTGATCTCGACCAGCTTGTTCCGTAACCGCACCTCGAACCTCGGTCTGGTGACGCAGAACCTGCAATGGCTGCTGCTGATGGGAACGTCGTTCGTCGTCGCGGCGTATCTCCAGGTTGTCCGGGGCTACAACGCGATCGAGACCGGCGTGATCTTCACCGCGGCCACCCTGGGACTGCTGGTGTCGTCGCTGGCCGCCGCGCGGCTGGCCCGAAGGCGCGCCCAGCGCACGCTGATCATGGCCGGTTTTCTGATCACCGTCGTTGGCATCGTCGTGCTGATCGCGATGACCGGGCGCTCGGAGAGCCTGTGGGCATTCGTCCCCGGATTGCTGCTGATCGGCGTGGGATTGGGCGTGATGCTCACCCCGGCGGTCAATATCGTTCAGTCCAGCTTCGGCGAGGAGCAGCAGGGCGAGATCTCCGGCTTGTCGCGCAGCGTGTCGAACCTCGGCTCCTCGCTGGGCACCGCCATCGCGGGCACCATCCTGGCCGCCGGACTGACCGGTCACGCCTACGCCGCCGCGATGATCACGCTGGCCGCCCTCGGTGTCGCCGGACTGATCACCGCGGCACTTCTGCCCCGGCAATCCGGCCCCGTCCAGCCCACCTGATCCGATGGGCGTCGACACGCGCACGCTGCTGCACGGTCCGCTGTTCTCCCGCAGCAGACCGTTGGATCGCGACAACGCGGCCAGCCGCATCAGCGCCTACATCTATGGCAATGTGCTGGTGCTGGCCGCGCTCGTGCCGTTCGTCGCGGCGGAAAAGCACCTCGGCATTCTGGTCGTTCTCGGCACCGCGCTGTCGACGTTCGTCGCCCATGCCTTCGCCGAAGCCGTCGGACACACGGTGCGGCAACGAAGTCCACTGACTTGGGCGGAACAGGTGCGTGAATTGCGCAATTCGATCCCCATTCTCAGTTCCGCCGTGCTGCCGTGCGCGATCCTCGCCACCGGGTGGCTGGGGTGGCTGGAGCCGAAGACCGCGCAGATCTTCGCGGAACTCACCGTGCTGGCCCGCATCGGGGGCATCGTGTTCGTCATCGCCCGGCTGAAGGGCGAGCGCCCGACGCGGTCCTCCGTGCAAGGCGCCGTCCTGCTGACCGCGGTCGCCGCGACCGTTGTGATCGTCAAGGTCGTGCTCACCCACTGAGGCGAGCGGCCACCGGTCGACGGAATGCGAGTTTCGATCCGAGTCTTGCAACGGTCTGCTTCAATCGATATATGTGCAGGTGGATGGCTTACTCGGGGAAACCGATCCTGGCCGAGGACCTGCTGTTCCGGCCGGTGCATTCGCTGATCGACCAGAGCATGCACTCCCGGCTCGGCGCGACGACGACGAATGGTGACGGCTTCGGGATCGGCTGGTACGGCGAGGGTTCGCGGCCGGCGGTGTTCAAGAACATCGAACCCGCATGGAACGACCAGAACCTGCGCGAGATCGCGGGCGCCGTGCGGACGCCGCTGTTCTTCGCCCACGTGCGCGCGTCGACCGGGACCGCCGTGCAGCGCAGCAACTGCCACCCCTTCCGGCACGACGGGTGGCTGTGGATGCACAACGGAGCGCTCAACGGTTTCCGTGCGATGAAACGCGATCTGCTGACCGCGGTGGATCCGGCCCTGTTCACCGATATCGAGGGGTCCACCGACTCCGAACTCCTGTTCTTCCTCGCGCTCACCTTCGGTCTCACCGACGATCCGTTCGGCGCGGTCGCCCGTGCCGTCGGTCTCGTCGAAGAGGTCGGGCGCGCGCACAACGTGACCCACCCCGTGCAGATGAGCGTCGCCACCACCGACGGCGAGTCGATGTGGTTCTTCCGGTACTCCAGCGAACGGCACACGCGGACGCTGTTCTACTCGACCGAGATAGCGAAGGTGCGCGCGCTGCATCCGGAGGTCGAGTCGCTCGCCCTGCTCAGCGAGGAGGCGCGGTTCGTGGTCTCCGAGCCGCTGCGCGATCTCTCGGGCGCGTGGAACGAAGTCCCGGAATCCTCGGCCGGTGTCGTCCGTCCCGGGCACGACGAAATTCGCCCCTTCCAACCGATCTCGCCGTAACGCGTGTTCGCCGCACACCCGAGCGGCGCACCGGGCGGTGGGACCACCACCCGGCACTTCCCCCTGATCGGGCAGGTCACCGGGAGGTTGCGACGGGCCCGTGCGGTCGCGATTCGACTACGGCGATAGTGTCGCTGGAGATATGCTGACGAAGTGAGGCGAGTGCCGTCATCGGTGCCAGCGGCCGCGATGCGGGCGTCACGCCTCGCTGAACTCCGGGCGTCGAAGCCGACCTCGGACCGAGCGACGCAGCCCGCCCGCCCTTGGCATAAACCATCGTTCTACTGCGCCGATCCATCGACACTCTCGGCCAACGGCGCCGTTCGGCTGTTCTCCTACTGGCCCATCCGGTTCGAGCGATGCGGCGATTGATCGATCGAAATCGTCCCGAATGATTAGAGGTGACTCGCGATGTCAGCAACTGATGAGCATTCCGTGAAGCAGGCGGTGGCGGCGGGGACGTCGATCGGCGCCGCGATCTTGCTGTTGGCCGTCGGCATTCTCTCGATCTTCGAGGGAATCTCGGCCATTGCCAAGGACGACATTCTGGTGACCGGGCCCAACTACGCCTATCAGTTCAGCGCCACCAGTTGGGGCTGGATCCACCTGATTCTAGGGATTCTGGTGGTGATCGCGGCAGCCGCGCTGATGGCCGGAGCCATGTGGGCGCGCGTGGTCGCGGTCTTCCTCGCGGCGCTGTCCATCCTGGCGAACTTCCTGTGGCTGCCCTACTACCCGTGGTGGTCGATCGTGATCATCACCTTGAATGTCGTCGTGATCTGGGCCGTGACGACGTGGCAGCCCGACCGCATCTGAACCGGGCCTGCGCATCATGGGAAAGAAGGCCGGACACGGCAAAACCAAAGGCAAGAAGGGTGGGGCGGGCAAACACGCGCCGAGCGAACGAACCGACGCCTCGGGTGAGTTGATCGAGCCCTCCGCTCCGGCGCCGCCACCACCGATGACGAAAAAGGAGTACTACCGTCATCTCGCGCCGCTGCACGCCGAACTCGTCGCGTTGCAGTCGTGGGTGAAGTCGTCGGGGGCGAAGATCTGTGTCCTGTTCGAGGGGCGCGACACCGCGGGGAAAGGCGGTGTCATCAAGGCGATCACCGAGCGGGTCAGCCCGCGGGTGTTCCGCGTGGTCGCGCTGCCCGCGCCGACGGAACGCGAGAAATCGCAGATGTACGTGCAGCGCTACCTGCCCCATCTTCCCGCGGGCGGGGAAGTCGTCATCTTCGACCGCAGCTGGTACAACCGCGCCGGTGTCGAACGCGTGATGGGATTCTGCACCGAGGAGGAGGCCCAGCGCTTCCTCGAGGCCATCCCGACGGTCGAGAAATCGATCGTCGAATCCGGCGTCATCCTGCTGAAGTACTGGCTCGAGCTGAGCGAGGAGCAGCAGACATTGCGGCTGCAGAGCCGGATCGACGACCCGCGCAAATTCTGGAAGCTGTCCGACCTGGACCTGGAGTCCTACAGCCGCTGGTACGACTACTCGCGAGCGCGCGACGAGATGTTCCGCTACACCGACACCGGTTGGGCGCCATGGTATGTCGCGAACAACGACGACAAGAAGCGTGGGCGGCTCAACATCATCAGCCACCTGCTGAGCCAGATCCCCTACGAGCACCCGGACCACCCGAAGATCACGTTGCCGGAACGGCAGAGCCCGGCGGGCTACCAGCCACCGACGCTGCCCCTGCACTGGATTCCGACCCCCTTCTGAGAGTCCCGGCCAGGAAAGGACGAGCGCCATGGCTTCGATGGAATCGGCGCCGAGCCCGGCGCATCCGGCCGGCACCGGGGACCCTCCGGTCTGGTACGCGCTCGACGCGTCCGTCGCGCTGTCCGCCTTCGGTTCGGATGAGCGGTCTGGTCTCACGGCGAGGGAGATCACGCGACGTCGCGAACGGTACGGACTCAACGAGATCGTCTCCGAGCCCGCGCCGTCGGTCTGGGCGATCGCGCTCTCCCAGCTGAAGGATCCGATGAACCTCATGCTGGTCGCGGTGGCCGTGGTCAGCGTGATCATCGGTGAGATACCGACGGCGATCGTCGTCGGTGCGCTGGTCGGGCTCAACATCGTGCTCGGCACCCAGCAGGAGGTCAAGGCGCGAGCCAGCGTGGACGCCCTGGCCAAGATGCAGACGCCGCAGGCGCGCGTGATTCGCGACGGAGCGCTGACCCAGCTCGACGCCACCGAACTCGTGCCGGGCGACATCGTCGAACTCGAGGCGGGCGACATCGTTCCCGCGGACGGAAGGCTGCTGAGGTCCGCGACGCTGGAGACGCAGGAAGCGGCGCTGACGGGTGAGAGCGCACCCGTCGCCAAAGACGCTCAGACACTCGGCGCCACCGATGTCTCCCTCGGTGACCGCACCAATATGGTCTTCCAGAACACCTCGGTCACCCGCGGCACGGCGGGCATGGTGGTCACCGAGACCGGCCAGGACACCGAGATGGGCCGGATCGCCTCGATGCTCTCGGCCGTCGCGCCGAGCAAGTCTCCGCTGCAACGGGAATTGAACGCGCTCACCAAAGTGCTCGGCGTGATCGCCTGGACCGCGGTGGCGATCATCGTGATCATCGGTTTGATCCGCGGGCAGAGCGTCACGACCCTGCTGCTACTCGGCATCTCGATGGGCGTGTCCGCGATTCCGACCGGCCTGCCCACCTTCGTCCAGGCGATGCTGGCGTTCGGTGCGCGCCAGCTGGCCGACGCGAAGGCTGTCGTCAAGAACCTCACCGATGTCGAGACGCTCGGCGCCACCAGCGCGATCAACTCCGACAAGACCGGCACGCTGACCATGAACCAGATGACCGTGCGGTCGTTGTACTTCCACGGCAGGCAGTACCTCGTCGAGGGCCAGGGCTACGACAAATCGGGGAAGATCACCCAGATCGCGGGTGAGGGTGTTCCGGACTTCACGCTGCTGGCCTACGGGCTGTGCCTCGACAGCGACGCCACCGTCTCCGACGCCGGAGAGATCGTCGGCGATCCGACCGAGGCCGCGCTGGTGGTGCTGGCGGCCAAGCTCGGCGTCGACGCCCCGCTCACGCGCGGGACGTATCCCCGTGTCGCCGAAGTGCCGTTCGATTCGGCGTACAAGTTCATGGCCACGTTCCACCATCTCGAAGTCGACGAGCTCACCCGGTTCGTCGAATTGGTCAAGGGCGGGCCCGACGTCGTCCTCGACCGGTGCGCGACCGCGTACCGGCCGGGGCGTCGACCGGTACCGATCGACGACATGCGCGACGAGATCGTGGCCGCGAATCGCGCCATGTCCGAAAAGGGTTTGCGTGTACTGGCCTTCGCGGCGCGGGTGCTGGACGGGCAGGAGGAGGCCGTCGCGGCTGATCCGATGGCGTTCGTCGACGACCTCACCTTCGTCGGCATGGTCGGCATCATCGACCCGCTGCGCCCCGAGGCGATCGACGCGGTGCGCACGGCCCACGAAGCGGGCATCGACGTCCGGATGATCACCGGCGACCACGCGATCACCGCGTCCGCGATCGGCGCCGAACTCGGGCTCGGACCCGGTGCGATCGGCGGCGCCGAACTCCAGGCCATGACCGACGGGGAGCTGGCGGCCGCCCTGCCGAACCTGCACGTGTTCGGGCGCGTCACCCCGCAGGACAAGCTGCGCCTCGCCGACATCATGCAGCGCGGCGGCGCGGTCGTGGCGATGACCGGCGACGCCGTCAACGACGCCGCCGCGCTGAAGAAGGCGGACATCGGCGTGGCCATGGGATCGGGCAGCGAGGTCACCAAACAGGCGGGCAAGATGGTGCTCACCGACGACAATTTCGGCACCCTGATCACCGCGATCCGCCTGGGCCGCAGCATCTACGACAAAATCGTGTCCTACATCCGCTATCAGATGTCCAAGCTGTTCTCGCTGGTGCTGCTCTTCCTGGTCGCGAGCATCTTCGACATCAACGACGGCGTCGCGCTGACCCCGCTGATGGTGCTCTTCCAGCACTTCTTCATCACCCTGTTCCCGGTCGCGGTGATCATGCTCGATCCGCCGCCGCCGAACCTGATGAACAAGCCACCCCGCGACCCCGCGCGGCCGATCGCCAACCGGAATTCGTTCCTGCAGTGGCTGGCCTACGGTGTCCTGCAGTTCGCCGTGACACTCGCCGCGATGCTCCTCGCGCCCGGCGAGATGAGCACCACTACGGCGAACGTCCCGATGACCACGGCGTTCGTCGTGCTGTCGTTCGGCTCTATCCTGAGCGGGCTGGTCATGCGCCGCGATCCCGAATCCGGCCTGACGCCACCGATTCTCGGCGCACTGAAGATCCTGACGATCCCGGTCGTCGTCACGGTGTTCGCCGTGGAGATCGGGTTCCTGCAAGACCTGCTCATGACGACGTCGCTGACGGGCGGCCAGTGGCTCGCCTGCCTCGGCTGGTCGCTGATCGTTCCGATCGTCATCGAGGCCGAGAGCGCGGTCCGCCGTGCGCGTCTGCGCGGCGCCACGCCCTCCGCGCGCATCCCGGTCGGCGCGGCGGTCGGCCCGCAGCGGGCCAGGACGACCCTGGTCACCAGCGGACGCTGACTCGCGGTCAGTCGACCCGTTCGAGCTTCGGCATCTGCCAAACACCCTCGACCGCTTCGTGTTTCGGGGCGTAGAGGCGCATGGTGAGAGAGAACGCTCCGGCGGCGGGGATGGGCAGCCAGTTGCCCTGCGGTACGGCCGCGCCGGGATCTGCGCTCTGCACGACCAGCTCGACCGAGCCGTCGGCGCCCCGAACGACCGGGACCTGATGACCGACGGCATAGATGCCCGCCGGGTTCTCCACGAAGTGACTTGCCGCATCGTAGGCGGTCAGTGACCAGAAAGCATCGACCGGCGGCAATTGTCCTGCGGCGAAACGGATTCGGAAGCGCCGCGGCACTCCGTCGTCGTCGGCGACAGCGTCGACGGTCGGGTAGATGGCGTCTTTGGCGAGGTTGGCGCCGAGCCCGTGCATGGCCACGGTCGCGCGCAGGTCGTAGTTGGTGCCGTAAGCGCCGACGGTCGGATCGAAGGTCCAGCCGTTGATGTCCTCGGCGTACGGGTTGCGGTAGGTCGGGATCCGCTTCTTCGCGTCGTCGGCCGCGGCGTTCAGCACGTCGGGCGAAACGTCGGCCGGGCTGCCGCCGGGGGCGATGCCTATGGTGGCGAATCGCCGCACGGCGTCGGCGTCCTCGGGCGCGGGCGGGTTGAGCGCCATGACCTTGCCCATCCGGTCGAAGAAGGTGGGTCCGTCCATCCCGGCGACGATCGCGGCGGGGTCGGCCGCGCGTGCGGGTTGCGCGCCGGGGTCGCCGTGGGCCGCGGTCGGGTCCTTCACCCATGCGCTCAGCGGCACCAGCTCCAGCTGCCGTTGCAACTCGCGAACCCGGTCGACGTCGGCGGCGCCGTCGAATTGGAGCCGGCCGAGCAGCCAGGCGGTGCCGGTGGGCACGGCGAGCCGGGTCACTCCGTCGGGCAGCGGTCCCGACCAGCCGGGCCCGGTGACGGCGTAGGTGAACGGAGGCGTCGCCGTGCCCGGCGTGACCTGCAGGTCGACGCTGCTGGGATCGTGCACGGTGTTGGACCACGCGTCCATGATCTGCATGAGCCAGTACCGGCCGGGCTCTATCGCGGGTACCCGCAGGATCATCGGTTCGGCGCGGACGTCGAGCCATGCCTGCGAGTAGAGCGTGTCGAGGTTGAGGCGCACCACCTGCTTGTTCTCCGGGGTCGGCGGGTCGCCGTGCTGGAACCGGTTGGGCGGAGCGCCGTTCTCCCGGGTGACGTCCATGAGGACCAGGGGGTAACCGAAGACGTAGGCGTCGGTGGCGATGGCCTTCGTGTCCACGGCGGCCGCGCCCGCGGACGTCGCCGTCGCGCCGCTGTCCTCGGCGTCGCCGCACCCGGCCATTCCCAGGATCGGGACGGCGGTGATCCCCAGGCCGAGAGCGGACCTGCGCGATACCGCGGCAAACTCCCGATGTTCGCGACTCTTCCCGAAGTTCATGGAAAACGCCCCTTCTTCGATGTGGCGCCGCCCGAAAGCGACACCGACTGGCCTGGCCGTTCTCGAGATTCGAGGAGAGACTATCGGGAAAATACTTCCAAGCGGCGGCATTTCCGTGCAACGAACCGGCATCGAGAAAGTTAACTAGCAATTCATCAGCAACAACTTCAGTATGGCCGAGCGAGGTCGTTCGCCAGGGCACCGCATCACGGTCGCCGATGCTGCCTCGTGCAGGACGAACAGGTCCGGGCTCTTTCGGCCTGGCGCCAGCAATTCTCGGTGCACACGATTCTGTGGTCCGACGGCGGCCGCCGGTCGCGGGGTCAAGCGCCTGCCGGGGCCGGGGTCCCTGTACCGTCCTCGGGCCCGGGCGGGACGGCCTCCTCCTGGCCGCGCGCGGGACGAATCAGGATCTCCAGCGCGAGCAACGCCAGCAGGGCGCCGAGCACGATCCACACCACCACCAGTCCGGTGGGGTAGCGCCAGAAGATCAGCAGGAGCGCGGCGACGCCGACGATCGCCCATCGCAGCGCCACGCGCGCACGGAACGCCCACACCTCCACCGGATTCGGTGGGCGCGAACGCCGGAGCCGCTGCACCGCGTCCAGGCCCTGCCCGAAGCCGCGGCGGACGGCGACGGCCGAGCCCGCGCCTCCGGTGAGGTAGGCGGCGATCGCGATCACGATGCCGAGCACGGCCACCCCGCGCAGCGCGGTGCGCAGCGGCACCAGCACCGTGTCGACGATCGCGGTGGCCGCGTCCGGCGACAGCACGTCGGGCGGCATCCGGTCCAGATACAGCGCTCGGGCGAGGAGCAGCGCGATCGCCAGGATCAGCATGCCCACCACCAGCGCGAGCCCGACGAAGACCAGGGCACGGCGACGGCGGCCCGGCGGCGCCACGGCGATCGCGGACACCGCGGCCGCGATCGTCAACCAGGGCAGCACGTTCGCCGCATTGTCGAGCGCGTCGACGGCCCGCTGCGCCCGGACCAGCTCCGGGGACCTGAACAAGACGAACTGCTTGTCGACCGGCGGGATCTTCTCGACGAAGGTGAAGCCGCGGTCGAGCAGCCGCGCTTTCACGTTGTCGAGCACCGTGCCGAGCGAGACGGTCACCGTTCCGTTCTCGTCGACGGTCACCGAAGACGGTCCGACCTGCCCGGTCACCACCGCGACCAGCGCCGTGTGGGCCGCGCGATTGGCTTGCAGCCACAGGTCCTCGAACTTCTCGCTGCGCACGAACGTCAGCACCGTCTCGTTGACGAAGTTGCGCGCCTGGACGGCGATCACCGGCGCCAGCCCCTCGATCGCGCGATCGAGCCGCGGCCGTTCCTCGGTCGCCGGGACCGCTTCGGTCAGTGCGGCCAGCGCGTCCGCGGTCAGCCCCTCGATATCGACGCGCGCGAAGATCTCGTCGGTGATCGTGTTCCCGATCTCGTTCTGCAGTGCCGGATCCGTTCCCAGCGGCGCCACCGTGGTCAGGTACCGATCGGTGTCGAGAATCTGGCTCCGCACGTACCGCGACATCACCGTCGTGATCGCGAGAACGGCGACCAGCACCGTCAGCACCGCCACCGCGGTCCACCGCCACGAATGCCGCGGCGGTCGAGCGACCGGCGGCGCGCCGCGACCCTCCGCGCGCATCGCTGCCACCTCGGCGCGTAGCCGTTCGAGTTCGGCGCGTTCGTCCGCGCTGAGCGCACCGGCGGGTAGATCCTCGGGCGGTTTGGAGTTCATCGGAATCCCTCACTCCAGGAACGGATTCGGGGGTGCGACGGCAATTCGCCGACTTCGGCCTTTCCCTTTCGGGACGAGACCGGTGCACGTCACATCGAAACAAAGAGCGGAACCCTCGGGCCCGCCCCGACCGCATTTTTCACAGCCGCCGCCGATCAGGGCGTGCGCTATGATCGACACTAACATCGGCGACGTCGGCAGAGCGTAGATTCTTCTCGGAATCAACGCCACCCGTCGCACAAAAAGCCATGCTTCGACAGCTCGTTCGGTAAGAATGTCAGGCGATTTGTCTCTTTCTCGGCACAGAAAGAGGGGTTACAGTGACCGGCTCCGATATCGACATGATCGGCCCCATCGACTATCTCGTGATCGAATTTCCTCCCGACCGACCTCCGGACGGTTCGGCGCTGCCCCTCCTGCGCGACCTCGTCGAACGCGGCATCGTCCGGGTGCTCGATCTGGCGTTCATCCGGAAGGACCTCGACGGTTCGCTGACCGGAATCGATATCGCCGAAGTGGGATTCGAAGGCGAGATCGATATAACCCTGTTCGCGGAGGCGGGATCGGGCCTGCTCGACGACGCCGACCGCACGGAAGCCGGTGCCGCGCTCGAACCGGGACGTTCGGCCGCGATCCTGGTTTACGAGAACACCTGGGCAGCGCCTTTCGCGTCTGCGTTGCGTCGCAACGGCGCCGAACTCGTGGCCTCCGGACGCATTCCGGTGCAAAGCATATTGGCGTCTCTCGATGCCCTCGAAACGGAAAATCGTTGAGGAGAATTGTCATGCCCGGACTGCTGCGCGGCGTCGCCCGCACCGCTATCATCTCCGGAACCGCGACCGCCGTCTCCAATCGCGTTTCCCGACGCCAGGGAGAGCGCTGGGCGGCGCAGGAACAGGAGCAGTACGCCCCGCCCCCACGCTATGCGGAACCGCCCGCCGCACCGCAGCCCGCCCCCGGCGGCGGCGCGAGCACGGAACGGATCACCGCGTTGAAAGAGCTCGCCGGGCTCCGCGCGCAGGGCGTGCTGACCGACGCCGAGTTCGAAGCCGAGAAGGCCAGGATCCTCGCGTCCTGAGCCTGAGTCCGGGCCGTCATCGATTCCGCCCGAGGCATCGCGGAGAACCGACGACTCTCCCGCTGGCATCCGGTGTGGCGAGCGCTTCGGCGTAGACCGACAGGATCGCCGCGATGTGCCGCGATTGGCGCGGCTCGTCGGCGTGCTCCGCGAGCGTCCGGCGCACGGCTTGGAGACGGATTCGATTGCGCGCGAGGTCTTTCAGCACCGCGGCGAACGATTCCACCGACCGATCGGGGGCGCGAACGCCGCCCTCGGCGGGCACGGTTTCGGAGAGTTCGGGATCGCAGTACACAACAGGCAGGCCCATCGCCATCGCCTCGAGCAGCACCATGCCCTGGGTATCGCAGTCGGAGGTGAGCAGCAGCAGGTCGTGATCGCGCATGGCGCGCAGGCAGTCGGCCTGGCCGACCTCGCCGTGCAGACGCACACGTCCGCCGAGATCCGCCTCGGTGACCGCCGAGCGGGCCCGGTCGGCCAGCGGGCCGCCGCCGTAGACGTCCAGCGTGCAGTCCTCGACCAGGCGCGCCACCTCGATCGCCTCGAGCGGACGCTTCTCCGGCGACAGGCGACCGCACCACAGGGCCCGCAGCGGTGTTTCCGTGTTCGTCGCCTCGTCGTCCCCGCCGCGGACGCGGTCGAGCAGTTCGTCGTCGATTCCGTTGGACACCACGTGAATCGGCCGGTCCACGCCGTGCGCGGCGACGCGACGGGCGAAGTGCCGGGTCGGCACGATCACCCGATCGGCCGCCTGTGCCTGCGCGATCAGCGGACGCCAGGCGAGCCGGGCGATCCGGCCGTCACCGACGGACGGCGGTCGCCCGCGCAACGGCACGAACCAACCGTGCACCCAACGCATGGTCAACGCGGACAGATACGGCGCGGGCGAATACTGCGCGATGACCGTGTCGTCACGGCTCTGCATGGTCTGGACGACCGGAATGCCGTGCCTGCGCGCGGCGCGTGCGCCGGAGATACCGCAGCCGTAGGTCGTCAGCGCGTGCACGATGTCGATCGGACCGCGCTCGGCGAAAGCGGCATCGATCGTGCGCCGAGTGGCCCGGGTCGGCAGGACGACCGGCAGCCCGTTCGACATCGCGACCGGCAGCGCGGCGAGCACCACCGTATCGGCGTCCGATGTCACGGAACCCGGTGCGGGAGGGCAGAATACGGTCACCCGATGACCGAGCCGCCGCAGGCCGTCGCACAGCGACCGCATCGCGGTTTGGACGCCACCCAGGGTGGCCGGGTGGAAGTCGGTGAAGATCGCGACGTGCACGGAATCGCCCACGGCTCAGGCCGATGCCGAGACGACCAGGCGTTCCACCGCGTCCGCCGTGGCGCGGACCCCGTTCTCGGCGGAGACCGCACGCCCGAGTTCTGCCGCCCGCCTGCCCGCCTCGGGTGTCAACGCCCGGACCAGCGCGTCGTGCAGCCGGTCCTCGGTCAGCGACGGATACGGGAAATCGGCCCCGATGCCGAGCGCCGAAATGCGCCAGCCGTAGAAGAACTGGTCGCTGTGCACGCCGATCACCACCGCGGGCAGGCCCGCGCGCAGCACATCGTGGGTGTTGCCGCTGCCGCCGTGGTGCACGACCGCGCGGCACCGCGGCAGGACCCGGTCGTAGTCGAAGGAATCCAGCACGAACAATCGCCGGTCGTACCCGATGCCGCGCGGAAACCCCTCCCCGCGCACGGTCACCAGGGCGCGGGCCCCCAGCCTGCGGCAGACGGCGGCGATCAGCTCGCAGCATCCGGTGGGATCGAGGATCGGCATCCCGGTCATGCAGAAGTAGATCGGCGGCTCGCCCTCGTCGAGCCACGCGGACAACGCCGGATCGACCACCGCCTCGCCCCACGCCTCGCGCAGCCGGGCGGGCAGAATCGGCGCACCGACCACGGTCGACCGGTCCGGCCAGTCGCCGGGTTTCGGCAACAGCACCGGACTCACCATGTGCACCAGCGGAATACCGTCCTCGCGCATGCGCCGGAACGGATTCCGTGGCTTGCCCGGCAACTCCATCATCGCGCGCACCCGCCGATCCACCCGGCGATACGCCAGGCCGTAGGCCATCTCGAAGCCCGAGTAGCTGGCCAACCGCAGTCGCGGCGACGAAATCATGTGCTTGACCATGAACGACGACGGGAACTCCGTGGTGCGCTCGAGCGGATACGGCAGACAGCCCACCACGGTCTGTCCGTACTTCTCCCCGCGTTCCATCGCCCAGGGCAGGGTCGAGGCGCACGAGACGATCACATCCGCCGACTCGCACGCGCCGCTGAGCGCCTCGTGCATCCGTTCCCCCCGCTCGCCCGCCATGATCTTGACCGTGTCCAGCATGATCCGGACGAACGGCAGCGTCTTACCGGAGGACAGGGCGCGTTTGGCGGCGGGCGATTCCAGTAGTTCCGCGGAGTTGAACGGGATGACGTGCGGCTCGAAGCCCGACCGCCGCACCACGTCGGCGTAGTTCTCGGTGGCGGTCATCTCGACATCGTGCCCGCGCGAACGGAATTCGTCCGCCAGTGCCAGATACGGCTGATGATCGCCCCGGGTTCCCGCCGTCAACAATGCGATACGCATACTCTCGACTTTCGCTCGTGATCTGCTGTCGTTCGTCCGCAGTCGGAATTCGCCCGGCCGTCGCGGCGGACCGGTCGCGGTGCGGCCGATGTTAATGTCTGCTGGTGACCGACCACCTGCGCTCCGGGCTCCGCATCGGCATCCTCGGCGCGGCCCGCATCGCGCCCGCGTCCCTGATCGCGCCGGCGGCGCGCAGCTCGGAGGTCGTCGTCGCCGCGGTGGCCGCGCGGGATCGGTCGCGCGCGGAGCAATTCGCGCGCAAGCACGGTATTCCGCATATCTATGACAGCTATCGGGCGCTGATCGAGGCGCCCGATCTCGACGCGGTCTACATTCCGCTGCCGAACGGCTTGCACGGCCGCTGGACCCGGGCCGCCGTGGCGGCGGGAAAACATGTGCTGTGCGAGAAGCCGTTCACGGCCAACGCCGCCGAGGCGCGTGAGATCGCCGCGCTGGCAAGCGATTCCGATCGCGTCGTGATGGAGGCCTTCCACTACCGCTATCACCCGCTGATGTCGGCCGCCGAGGAGATCATCGCGTCCGGCGAACTCGGAACACTGCGGCGCGTGGAGGCCGCGCTGTGCTTTCCGCTGCCGAAGTTCTCCGACATCCGCTACGACTACGCCCTCGCGGGCGGCGCCCTGATGGACGCGGGCTGCTACGCCGTGCACATGGCCCGCGTGCTGGGCGGGGAGGACCCGGAAGTGGTCACGGCGCGGGCGAAGCTGCGCGAATCCCGGATCGACCGGGCGATGACCGCCGACCTGCGCTTCCCTTCCGGGCACAGCGGCCACATCCGATGCTCGATGTGGTCGGCCGACGTGCTGCGCGTCGGCGCCACCGTCGTCGGGGACCGCGGCCGGATGCGGCTGATCAATCCGGTGCTGCCGCATCTGGGACATCTGCTCGCGGTCCGCTCGGAGCGCGGCAGGCGGGTGCGGCGTTTCGCGCATCGGACCTCCTACGACTATCAACTCGACGCCTTCGCCGCCGCGGTGCTGCGCGGCGAGCCGGTGGCCACCGCGCCGGGCGACGCCGTCGCCACCATGTCCGTCATCGATGCCATCTACCGCAGCGCCGGTCTGCCACTACGCCAACCGAGCTGACATCTCGTCGAGGAAATCGACGATGTGCCCGAACACGTCCAGCGCCGCGCCACGCCCGATGAACGTGTCGAGGTGGCCGTAGGAGGGAATCTCGGTGTAGCGGACATCGGTTCCCGGATTGCGCGCCGAAAGTACCTCGTAACACAGCTTGTTGGAATCGAGCCACGCCTCGTTACGGCTGCCGGACAGCAGCAGCACGGGGCAGTCGATGCGATCGGCGTGGTCGAGCGCGTTCTCCGGCAGCGCCGCGTAGCGCTCGTCGTCGACGTTCCACCGCACCACCGCGTGCGCGAGTTCCATCTGCCGCAGGTGCGGCAACACCGAAAGCGGTATCGCGCCGAACAATTCGGCCAGCCGATCGTGCGTGCGCGAATCCAGATGGTCGTGCTCGAACAGCTTGGCGCCCATCCCCCAGCCGTGCTGCACCATGCGGCAGGTCGGGTCGGGGCAGTCGCCTTTGCGGGACAGCGCGGCGTAGAGCAAGGTGCGCCGGGACCAGAGCCCCACCTTGCGGAAGTCGGATTCGATGTGGCCGACCCGCGAGCCGAGCAGCTCACTGCCGAGCAGCACGCGCAGCCGCGCCGACGTGCTGACCTTGGGCGTGAGGAAAACGCCCTGCGCGACCACGCCCGCGAGTCCGGGCAGCAGTCCGGCCGTCATGCTCAGCGAGAGGGCCAGCGCACCGATGCAGTGCGCGACGACGAACAGCGGACGGTCGCCGATTCGGGCCCTGATCTGCGCGACCGCCGCGGGCAGGTCGTAGAGCGCGACATCGTCGAAGGTGTAGGGCGGGCCGGATTCGTTGTACGGCAGGCGGCAACTGCCGCGCCAGTCGAGCAGCCACGACTGGTAACCGGCGTCGGCCAGGACATCGGTGACGTTCCGGATCTCGGAGAGCGCGAACATCTCCGACGACACCCCGTGCCCGTGCACCAGCAGCACCGCGGGACCGTCCGCAGGACCGACACGGCGCAGGCCGAGGTCGACGCCGTCGGCCGTGCGGAAGGAAATCGTCTCCGCGGCAACGGTTCCCGTCGCGGTAGATCGCAGGTTCATCGGCGGTGCTCCTTACGCGCGGCCCGGCGCAGATCCAGCAGGTCGATTCCGACCCGGAGCATCGGTTCCATCAACCCTTTGCCGAGCTGGCCGCCGAACCAGCTGAGCCACAGCAGTTTCGCCAGGCGCCGCTGCCGTTCGGGCAGTCGTGGATCGATCCGGATGCCGTCGATCTGGTCGGGCAAGTAGGTGTGCATGGGCACGGCGACTTCGCCGCGGTACGACGCGGGTTCCCCGGCGCGGCCGATCTCGATCACCTGCGTGCCGAGCTGCCGGACGAAACGCCTGCGCGCCGCGGCGAACTTGTATCCCTCCAGCCACCACGCGCCGCCGGAAGAATCACGCAGGGTCAGGCGGTAGTGCATGAGCGGATGCCGCACCTCGTGACGCAGCGGAATCCCGTCGTGCGGCCGGACGGTCGCCGTGCCTTCGACGGTGAGCGGCTCGTCGTGCAACCGAGCGCAGGTGAGCTCGCCGGTGACGTCGAGCGTGCGCGCGGTGAACACCTGCGCGCCGCTCGCGACGGACAGTGTCAGCCGCAGATCGCACGGGAGGTCGGCGGTCTCGCCGACCGGACCGACTGTCCCGGCGAGTGTTTCGTCGAATCGCAGATAGGGCTCGTCACCCGGCTGCGGGCCGACGCCCGCCAAGGCCGCGAGCATCCGGCTGCGGGCCGCCGGGCCGGACGCCGCGGGCGCGGGCAGGCCGTTGGCGGAGACGAACGCCTCGGTCCGGGTGGCCGAGGCGGGCGGCGCGGTCACCATCGCCGCCAGCTGACGCCGGGCGACGGGGCTTTGCAAAACCTGCGCCAGCGACTCCAGTTCCGGTACCGGTTCTTCGCGGATCGCGCGGACCACGTCGTCGCACCACTGCTCCCAGTGCTGCACGCGAAGACCCATGCCGCCCAGCGTGGTTTCGGCGACCACCTGATCGAGCGAGGTGGGCGCACCCGTGAGGTGATAGGTGTGACCCCAGGCGCTCGGCGTGCCGACGATCTCCGCGGTCACCCGGCTGACCCAGTCCACCGGCGCGGCGTTGAGGTACCGGAAGCCCGGCGCGGTGCGAAATCGCATCAGCGCCGCGGTGATTCCGGCGTTGAGGTCCCGCGGATTGTGTGCGCCGGTCTCCGGGTGGCTGCCGATGCCGCCGGGACGAAGGATGGTCACCACGAGTCCGTGTTCGCCCGCGCGGCGCAACGCGGCCTCGGCGGCCCATTTGGATCGGTCGTATCCGATGGGCAGCGCGGCGACGTGCGCGGTCGGGTCGTCCTCACCCAGGGTGGCCGCGTCCGTTCCGTTGAACACCGCCAGCGACGAGATGTGGTGCAGCGGTTTGGGCCGGTCGGTGCAGGCCAGTTCCGCGAGGGTCAGCGGGCCGAGCACGTTGGTCCTGCGCAGCGACGGGTAGCCGCGCAGGAAGTCCACCGCGGCACCGGCATTGACGATGGAATCCACGTCCGCGGCGAGGGTTTTCCATTGCTCGTCGGACAGACCGAGCCGGGGCTTGCGCAGGTCGCCCGCCAGCGGGGTCACGCGCCGCAGTATCTCCCGCGACCACGGCAGCGCGAAGCGCCGGACGGCGTCTTCCAGCCGTCGGGTGGCGTCGTGGTCGTCGTCGGCGCGGACCAGGCACACCACGTGGGCTCGGCTGTGGCGCAAGAGATCGAGCAGCAGATGACTGCCCAGAAATCCAGTGGCCCCGGTCAGCAGGATGCGGCGCGGTGCGACCCGTTCCGGCGCCGCGACGAGCGGCAACCGATCGGCGCCCACGAGGTCGGCGAACAGCTGTGCGAGGTCGGCGGTGTCGGCCTCGGGTTCCGCGTTCGGCTGCGGCGGTGCGGATTCCGGGTGGTCCGCCAGCCAGCGCTGCGCCAGCCTGCGGGGCCGTGCGTCGAAGAACACCGTGTCGAGATCCAGGTGGACATCCAGCTCGCGCGCCAGCGCCGCGACGAATTCCACCGCCGCGAGGGAGGTGCCGCCCGCGTCGAAGAAGTCGGCGTCGGCGTCGAGTGGCGTCGCGGTGAACCGATTCGCCACGGCGGTCACGGCCGTGACCAAAGCGTCGGCGTCCCTCGGTGGTGCGGCGGGTCCGGACTCGTCCGGCTGTGCCGCGCCGTTTCCTCCGGTTGCCTCGGCATCCATGGATCGCGCACCGTGCTGGGGTTCGCCTCTCGGCGCAGCGCCGTTGCCGCCCGTGCGCGCCAGCAGGGCGGCGACATCCAGTCCGGTGGTGGCTCGTTCGAGGGCTTCGCCGCGCACGCGACGGTCGACGGCCGGGTTGCGGGCCGCCGTCCGTTCGTCAGCACCGGTCACCGAGTCATCTCCTCTTCTCCATGGGCTGCCGTGGTTTCCCAGGACCTGAACTCCCGCAGACGATCCGGTGTCGCGGTGACTTCCAGCCGCGCATCCTCCGAGGCTCTGCCGCCCAGCCGCGTGGCCAGTCGGCGGGCGGGTTCGTTGCGGCCCGAGCCCTCGACCGACATCCGCACCGTCGAGCAGCCGAGGGCGTCGGCCCGATCGGCGACCCAATTCAGTAGCCGCTCCTCGACGCCGCGGCCGAGGGCGCGGCAGCTGAGCTGCCAGCCGCGAATCCAGAGGACGTCCGCGTCCGCCCGCAGCGCGAGCACCGAGATCAGGCCGTAGTCGCCGAAGCGATCGCGCGCCGTCGCCGTCCACACCTCGCCCTCGTCGCGCCACCCGTCGAGATCCTCGTGAGTGACCGTGGCGAGGGTGAACTGATTGGTCCGCCGCACGAGCTGTTCGGCGCGCACCGCGGTGGCCTCGGTCAGCGGCTCGATGGCGACCTCGAGGTTCAGCCCCGCGAGGAATGCGGCGAATTCCGCGGTGGCGCGGGCCTTGTCGCGCTCCCGATCCTGGCGGTAGAAATCGGCCCGCGCGCGGTCCTCGGCCGTCGATGCGATCGGAACCACCGGCCACAGCCGCGTGAGGAACGACTCCAGTTCCGCGCCGGGAGGACATGTCACCGACAGCACCTCGGGCAGCCGCGCGCGCATACGCGCCACTTCGACCGGGTTGTCGTCGAGATAGCAGAAGCTGTCGAGACCGAGCCCCAGGGTGTTCGCGACCTCCTCCAGCCGCTCCGGCTTGCCGTCCCACCCCGCGGAGACGGCCGCGAAATGCTCACGGCGCAGCGGGCTGTCAGGCCGGTCCAGGATCGCGTCGACGATATCGGCGTCGTTGTTGGTCAGCAGCACCAGCAGCGTTCCCGCGTCGCGCCAGTGCAGCAGCCGCCGCGCCAGCACACGGCGTGGCTCGTCGAAAGCCACAGCGGCGGAACCGATCTCGCCAGCCGTTCCGCTCCACAGGGTGTCGTCGCCGTCCACGGCGATCACCTTCGGCGCGGGCTCCGTCGCGTCGGCCGCGGTCGCGACGACGGTGAGTGCCACTGCCGCCTGGAATTCGGGCGTGAAGGGCAGATGCGCCAGGACCTCGGTTCGATCGTCGAAGGGCTGGTCGACCGGATGACGGCGCGTCCACTCCTGCGCATCCAGTACCGCCACGCCGGGCTTGTCGTGCAGGCGTTCGGCGACCAGCCGCTCCCATTCGAGCCACCGTTCCTCCGCGCGGGCCGAGGGCAGGATGCCCACGATCACCGGCCGGTGCGTGCGTTCGGCCACCTCGAGCACGGCAGCGGGGAACGCGGCGGCCAGCTCGGCGAGCTGGTCGTCGGCGAGCGCGCCGAAGCGTTCCAGATCCGCCGCGCGCAGCAGCACGATGCCCAATTCCGTCGACGGCTGCGCGAACACACCCGAAGGGTCGCGCAGGCAGGACAGCACATGATGGTAGGGCGCCTCCGCGACGGTGATCGGCGTGGCATCGGACGACGCCGCCGCCATCAGCTCGGGCAGCCTGCCGAGCGCGAACGTCGCGCCCACCGCCGCGCGGAGTCCGGGAACCGGCTGCTGCCCAGCGGTTTCCGGTCGGGCCGAAGCCCCGGGGTCGGCGACGACGGCGGCGACCGTCGCGAGGTATTCGGCGCCGAACTCGGCGCAGGCGCCCGCATCGATGATGTCGCTGTTGTAGGTGAACCACACCTGTCCGGTATCGGGCAGCACCGCGACCATGAGGTCCAGATCGGAGTAGCCCGTGCTCACCGGAACGACCGCTGCCGGCGCGACGGCGGAGTTGGCGCGCAGGTAGTTGAAGTACACCTCGATCATCGGCGCGTTGTCGCGGTAGAGGCCCTCGGCGGCCAGCGCGGCGAGCACCTCGGCGAAGCCCGCGCCGGGCGCGAGCAGATTCCGCAGTCGCTCGCCGGTGCGCCGCAGCACGTCGGCGACGAGATCACCGGCCGACGCGGCCGCCGGGAACGGCACAGGCACACCGAAATACCCGACTGCGGTAGTCGCGTCGGCGTGCATGCGGGTGTCCACCGGAACCGCGAGCGCGAACCGATCGACCCGCTGACGACGGGCCAGCAGGATGGTCAGCGCGCCGAGGAACACCGCGGCCGGGGTGATGCCGAGGTCGCGGGCGCGGTCCGCGACCCGGTCGTGCAATTCTGCGGGCAGGTCGAGCGCCACCGACCCCGCGCCGTAGCTGCGGGCGGCCGGACGCGGATGCGCAATGGTCAGGTCGAGCCTGCGCGAGCCCGAGAACGCCTCGCGCCACCGCGTTTTCGCACTCTCGGCGTCGGCGTCGTCGCGCCCGCTCGACTGCGCGGCGAGCAGCTGATGCATGTCACGGTTGGTGACGACGTCGTCGAGCTCCGCGCCGGACAGTTCCGCGGCGAGTTCACCGGCGACCAGCAGCATCGACTGCACATCGCTCATGCTGTGGTGCGCGCCGAAAAGCAGTGCCTGACCGCCGGATTCGGCGTTCAGCAGTTCGAAGCGCCACAGCGGGCCCGTCGCCAGATCGAACGGCCGCGCCATCAGCTCCGCGAAACGCTGCTGCACCACGGTGTCGTCGAGCCGTTTCAGGTCGCGCCAACCGGCCGATGTGCCCGGCTCCCGACGGATCTCCAGCTGCCGCCCGTGCTCGTCACTCGACCGGATGGTGGTGCGCAACGCCGCATGCCTGCGGGCCAGCCGCGCCAGCGCCTCGTCCAGCCGCGGCCTGGTGACCCGCGCGGTCAGCCGCACGGCGACGCCGCCCGTCTGCGCGGCGCTCGGGATGCCGAGTTGCTCGGTGCGCAGCAGGCGCATCATGTCCCGGGTGACCGGCAGCACCTCCACCTCGGGAGCCTCGGCGGCGACCGCGGCGGAGCCCCCTGCGTCGGCCTGCCGCACCACCTCGCCGACGAGATGATCGGCGAGGTCGGCGAGACTCTGCTCGGCGAGGATCGTGCCGAGCGGCACCGAGATTCCGGTGTGCTCGCGCACCTTGTTGCGCAGTTCCACCGCCATCAGGGAGTCGAGACCGAGGCTCTGGAAGGTCTGCTCGGCCGCGACCGTTTCGCTGCCCGCGTGGCCGAGCACCTCCCCGGTCCACTCGACGAGGGCGGCGAGGGCCAGCGCGCTGGCCTCGGCGCGCGGCACGGCCCGCACTCGTTCGGCGAAGCGCGAACCCGCCGCCGCGTCGACGGTCGCGCGGTCGGCCACCGCCCGCCGGGGCGCGCGGCGCACGAGCCCGCGCAGTAGCGGCGGGACCGCGGGCGCACGGCGCAGCACGCCGGTGTCGAGCAGCAAGGGCACCAGCAGCGGGTCACCGACTCGCAGGGCGGCGTCGAAACAGGCCATGCCCTCGGGCACCGAGAACGCGCGGACGCCCGCGCGCGCGATCCGCCGGATGTCGGCCTGCGCCATCTGGTCGTGCATGTCGACCTCCCACGCGCCCCAGGCCAGCGACTGGGCTGGGAGTCCGCGGGCGCGGCGACGCAGCGCCAGCGCGTCGAGATAGGCGTTGGCCGCCGCGTAATTGGCTTGGCCTGGCGTGCCGAACAGGCCGCCCGCGGCGGAGAACAGCACGAACATGGACAGCTCCCGGTCGGCGGTCAGCTCGTGCAGATGGTGTGCCGCATCGACTTTCGGCCGTAGCACGGCGTCGAGCTGCTCGGCGGTCAACGCGCCGAACGTGCTGTCGTCCAGGACGCACGCCGCGTGCACCACACCGGCCAGCGGCAGCCCGTCGAGCAACCGCGCCAGCGCCGACCGGTCGGCGATGTCGCAGCGCGCGAATCGCACACGCACACCGCGGCTTTCCAGCTCGTCCCGCAGCGCGACGCCACCGGGGCCGTCGATACCGCGGCGGCTGACCAGCACCAGATCTCTGGCATCGTAGGCGTCGGCCAGGTGCCGGGCCAGCGCGGAACCGAGCCTGCCGGGCGCGCCGGTGATGAGCACGGCCCCGTCCCCGAGCGACACCCGGCCTTCCGGCGCGCGCCATGCCGCCTCGGGCAGCCGAGTCAGCCGCGGCGCGAATGCCACTCCGTTTCGCACGGCGAGCTGCGGTTCTTCCGCGGCGAGGAGCGCGACGACGTCCACGTCACCGTCGGCCGCATCGATCAGCGTGATCCGGCCGGGATTCTCCGACTGCGCGGAGCGCACCAGTCCCCACACAACCGCGCCCGCCGGGTCCGGGCTGTCCTCGCCGAGCAGCGTCACCGCTCGGTGGGTGCGCACGACCAGCCTCGACCGCTCGAATCGATGGTCGGCCAACAGCGTTTGGAGCGCGGCCAGGGTCTGCTGGGCGGCGTCGTGCACCTGGCTCGGTGCATCGCCTTCGGACGCCCGCAGCACGATCACATCGCGGACCTCGCGGGCGGCGGGATTCCACTCGCCCACCGTGAGCGTCCGGTCCGGGACGGGCAGCGGGAGCTCTGACCACTCCATCCGGAACAGCCGACGGTACGCGGGCGCGAGCGCGGCGGCGTCCCACTGCGCGGCGGCCACCGGCCGCGACAGCACCGAACCCACCGACACCACGGGCTGTCCGGTGCGGTCGGTCGCGAACACGCTGACGGCGTCGGATCCCGACCGGGTGAGCCGGACGCGCAGCGCGGTGGCGGCGGAGGCCCACAGCGTGACATCGGTCCACACGAAAGGCAGCAGGGCATTCGCGCCGTCGGCGGCGAACAGTGCGGTGGCGTGCAACGCGGCGTCCAGCAGCGCCGGATGGATGCCGAATCTCGCGGCATCGCCGTGGGCGGCTTCGGCGAGTTCGACCTCGACGAAGATGTCGTCATCGCGTCGCCACGCCGCTCGCATCGCCCGGAACAGCGGACCGTAGTGATGCCCGCGCGCGAACAGCGTCGCGTACAGGTCGTCGACGTCGACGCGAACCGCGTCCGCGGGCGGCCACGCCGAGAAATCGACTTGTGCGGGAACAGGTTCGGATTCCGCGGCCAGCGCCCCGTCGGCGTGGAGCGTCCACTGGGCGTCCGGGTCGTGCTCGGCGCGGGCGTAGACGCGCACGGTACGGCGGTCTCGGTCGTCCGCGCCGCCGACGACTGTCTGGATCTGCAAAGCTCCGCGCTCGGGCACGAGCATCGGCGCGCGCAACACCAGCTCACGCAGCACCGGGCTGCCCACCTCGTCACCGGCGCGAACGGCCAGTTCGACCAGCGCCGCGCCGGGAACGAGCACCGCGTTCGGTCCGGCGTGATCGACCACCCACGGCTGCTGCGTGCGCGAAAGCCGTCCGGTCAGCGTGAGGCCGTCCGAATCCGGCTGCGGCACACCGGCGCCCAGAATGGGATGGGCGACATCCTGGAGCCCGAGCGACCCGGAGTCGCGGTGGACGGGGTCGGTCCAGAAGCGCCGTTCGTCGAAGGCATAGGTGGGCAGGTGGACCCGCCCGTGGTCGGGAACCAGCCGGGTCCAGTCGAGTTCGTGGCCCGCGACGTACAGTTCGGCCTGCGCCCTGGCCAGGCAGGTGGGTCCGTCCTGGTCACGCACCAGCGAACCGACGGCCACCACCTCGCGCCCGAGCTCCTCCGACACGGCCTGCACGGCCGCGGTCAGCGAGGGGTGCACGCCGAGTTCGACGAAGTAGCGGAACCCGTCGGCGATCATGCGCTCGATCGTGGCCGCGAACCGCACGGTCTCCCGCGCGTTCCGGTACCAGTAGCCGGGTTCGATCGGTTCGGCCGTCATCGGCTCGCCCGAGACCGTCGAATACCACTGCGTGGCGGGCGAATCCGCGGTAAGGTCGGCCAGCGCGGCGGTCAGTGGATCGCGGATGGACTCGATCAGCCCGCAGTGCCCCGCGAATCCGGGACCGGCCGCGCCGAGCCGGGTGTAGATTCCCGCGCGGTCCAGCTCGGCGAGCAGTTCCTCCACCGCCGCCTGCTCGCCCGCCACGATCGTCGAACGCGGCACGTTCACCGCCGCGATCGACACCCGGCCGTCGACATCCGCCAGCCGCCCGCGCACCTCGGCCTCGGGCAGGCCGATCATCGCCATCGCGCCCGGTTCGGTAATGCCCTGCATCAGGCGGCTGCGCGTGACGACGATCCGTGCGGCATCGCTCAATTCGATGACACCGGCGCAGTAGGCGGCGGCGATCTCGCCCTGGCTGTGGCCGACGACCGCGTCCGGGGTGACGCCCGCGGCCCGCCAGGTGGCCGCGAGCGCGGCCATGGTCGCGAACAGCAGCGGCTGCACGACGGGGAAGTCGGCGAGGTCGGCGGCAGTCATGGTGTTCAGCCGGTCCACCAGCGACCAGCCGATATGTGTGCCGAAAGCCTTGTCGCACTGTTCGAATTCGGCGCGGAACTCCGCGGAGCCCGCGAGCATGTCGCGCGCCATGCCGATCCACTGTGTGCCCTGTCCGGGGAAGACGAACGCGGTCTTGGCGTTGGTGAGCACCGGGCCGGAGCCGACGACGGCGTTCGCCGACGACCGGCCGTCCACCAGATCGCCCAGCGCGCCGACCATCTCGTCCCGGTCGCCCGCCACCACGACGGCACGACGCTCGAACTGGGTGCGCTGCAATGCCAGTGCGCGAGCGACCGGTCCCGGCCGCAAGCTCGGCTCGGCCAGCACCAGATCGAGCAGCCGTTCGGCCTGACCGTGCAGCGATGCCTGACTGCGGGCCGAAATCGGCAGCAGCGCCACCCTTCGGTCCTCGCTCGCCGGCTCCGGCGCGGCCGTGGGCTCGGGTGGCGCCTCCTCGAGGATCAGGTGCGCGTTGGTGCCGCTGAGCCCGAAGGCGCTCACCCCGGCACGGCGCGGCCGGTCGCCGCGCCGCCACGGCATCGGCTCGGCCTGCACCGCCAGACCGCTGCTCGCCCAATCGACCTGCGGCGACGGCACTCCCACATTCAGTGTGGCCGGGATGCGTTCGTGGTGCAGCGCCAGCACGAGTTTGACGATGCTGCCCACGCCCGCGGCGGCCTGGGTGTGCCCCACATTGGATTTCAGCGATCCGATGCCGAGCGGCCGCTGCGGATCGCGGCCGGGTCCGAACACTCGCGCCAAGGCGCGCGCCTCGATCGGGTCGCCGAGCGCCGTCCCCGTGCCGTGCGCTTCGACATAGTCGATATCGTGCGGCGCCAGACCCGAGACTCGCAGCGCCGAGCGCAGCACCTGTTCCTGGGCCGCGCCGTTCGGCGCGCTCAGACCCTGGCTGCGGCCGTCCTGGTTGACGGCGGAACCGCGAATGACCGCGAGCACCCGGTCTCCGTCGCGGCGGGCGTCCCCGAGACGCTTCAACAGCAGCAGACCAGCGCCCTCGGCCCACACCGTGCCGTCGGCGTCGGTGGAGAACGGCGCACACCGGCCCGTCGGCGACAGCACACCGAGCCTGCTCAGTTCGATGTGGGCGGTCGGCGACATCAGCAGCGTGGCGCCGCCCGCCAAGGCGAGGTCGCACTCCCCCGCGCGCAGTGCCTGCATCGCCAGGTGCACCGCGACGATCGACGAGGAGCAGGCCGTGTCCAGGGTGACCGCCGGGCCGTGCAGCCCTAGCGTGTAGGCGATCCGGCCGGACGCGACGCTCGGCGAGAGTCCGGTTCCGACTTGGCCGTTCAGCTGTTCCGGCGCGACGTCGGCCAGATAGCCGGTGCTGTACACACCGAGATAGACGCCGGTCGCGCTGCCGTGCAGGGTGCGCGGATCGCGACCCGACCGCTCGATCGCCTCCCAGCCGAGCTGCAACATGACGCGCTGCTGCGGATCCATCACCGCGGCCTCGCGCGGGCCGATGCCGAAGAAGGCGGCGTCGAAACGGTCGATGCCGTCGACGTATCCGCCGCGGAAGGTGTACGCCTTGCCGGGCGCGGAGGTGTCCGGGTCGTACAGTCCGTCGATGTCCCAGCGGCCCGCGGGCACCTCGGTGAGCGCGTCACCGTTGCCGTCCAACAGCCGCCACAGCGCCTCGGGCGAATCCGCGGCGCCCGGGAAACGGCAGGACATCGAGAGGATCGCGATCGCGTCGTCGTCTGCGTCGTCGCCGGGAGCGGCCTCGGCCTCGGCGGCACTCGCCGCAGCCGGATCGTGCGACGGGTCGGGGGCCAGTGCCGTGGCCACCCCGTCGATCGTGGGATGGTCGAACAGCAGGTTGGTGTCGAGGAAGCGCCCGACGAAATCCGACAGGTCGACCACCATCTCGACCAGATCGGCCGAGCCCAAACCGAATTCGACCATCGGACGATGCGCGTCGATGCGTTCCGGATCCAGCGCGGCCTGCCGGGCGATCGCCGTCACCAGCCAGGATCGGATCGCCTCCGCGGAGGGCTGCGCCGCGGACCCCGCCGCGGGCTCGGCGGTCTCCGGCCGCACGGTCTCGGGCTCCGCGTCGTAGTCGTCCAGCTCGTCCTCCGGCGATCGCACCGGGCCCGCGAGCAGCGCGAGCAATTCGCCGGACAGATAGGCCGCCCGGCACGCCGAACGCTGAATCTTCCCGCTGCTGGTCTTGAAGATGGTTCCCGGCCGGATCAGCAGCACCGCCGCGAGGCCGATCCCGTGGTCGGCCGCCACCGCGGCGCGGACGGAGCCCTCGATCGCGGCCTGCTCGCCGGGATCCTCGCCGCGCACCTCGGCCACCACCACAGGCTGTTCCCCGTCCACCCCGACGTCCACGGAGAAGGCGGCGACGCATCCGGCACGGACGGCGTCGTGCGCCGCTTCGACGGTCTCCTCGATGTCCTGCGGATAGTGGTTGCGGCCGTCGACGATCAGCAGATCCTTGCGTCGGCCGGTGACGAAAAGCTCTCCGCCGGAGAGGAATCCCAGATCACCGGTGCGCAGGAAGCGACGGTCGTCTCCGGGCAGCCGCGCCCCGAACACCTCGGCGGTGGCCTGGTCGTCGCGGAAATATCCGGCGGCCACGCTGTCGCCTGCGACCCAGATCTCGCCTTCCGCCCCGGCGGCGCGTTCGGCGCCGCTCTCGGGGTCGACGACCGCGATCGAGATCCCCTCGGACGCGTGCCCGACGCCGACCAACTCGGTTGCGCGCGTGGGGTGTCCGTCGGTGGCACGGCTCGCGGCGTCGAGGAACGACGGCGGCGCGGCGATGGCGGGCGCGGTCACGATCAGGGTGGCCTCGGCCAACCCGTAGACCGGCTGGTGCGTTTCGGCGCGGAACCCGGCCCTGCCGAAGGTGTCGGTGAACCGCCGCACCGTCGCGGCCCGCACCGGCTCGGAACCGTTGAACGCCACCCGCCACCGGCTCAGGTCGAGCCGATCGATCTGCTCCGGCGCGACGCGGCGCACACACAGCTCGTAGGCGAAGTTGGGGCCGCCGCTGGTGTGGGCGCGGTAGGTGGAGATCGCCTGTAGCCACCGTTCCGGACGTTGCAGGAAGTGCAGCGGCGACATCAGCACCGAATTCCCGCCGAGATAGACCGTGTGCAGCAGCGGCGCGATGAGCCCCATGTCGTGGTACATCGGCAGCCAGCTGGCGAACAGCGCCCCGTCCCACGACTCGGCCAACGCCCGGTCGTGTCCGAGTCCCGTGGCGATCGCCGCCTGGTTGTGCAGCAGATTTCCGTGGGTGAGCAGTACGCCGCGCGGCGCGCTGGTCGAGCCGGAGGTGTACTGGATGAACGCGACCGAATCCGGGCCGAGATCCGGCTCCCGCCACCGCGTTGCGAGATCGCCCTCGATCTCGTCGGTTCCCAGCCATCGCACGCCCGCCAGTTCGGGAATCTCCGCGCAGAGCGCGGCCGCGTCGGCGACGACCCGCCGCGGCGCCAGCACCACATCGACCTCGGCGTGCGCCACCATCCGCCGCAGCCTGCGCAGCGACCGGTTCTCCCATTCGGGCAGCGGCGCGGGGACGGCGACAACGCCTGCCGCCAGGCACCCGAAGAACGCCTCGGCGAACTCCGGTCCCGCCGGGTACAGCAACAACGCGCGCCGCGGCGTCGAGTCCTGGAGCGCGGCGCCGATAGCCCGCGCGCGGATACCCAGCTCGGCGTACGACATTGCGCGGACGACACCGTCGACATCACCGCTGTCCAAAAATCGATACACCACATCGCCCGGCCGGTTCTCGGCCTGAGCGACGAGTGTCTCGACGAAAGTGTTTAGCACGAACTAACTTCCTCTAACGGTGATGTGACCCGAGATCCAACCGATCCCGCTACCCCTGGATGGACGAGGAGCGACGGACGGTGCGTTGTGACCGACAGCGCCCACAATATAGCCGTCGTGGCACCCCGTGCCGGGGCTATCAAGATCGAATCCAGCGCGCCGAGCCCCCAGAAATGGGGGCACCGAATGCTCGACTCTCTTTGCGCCCGCGACTATTTCATGTTTGCATCTCGCCGGGACAGCGATCAGGATGGCTGCGTGTCGCACACTCCGGTATCGCTGCGTGATCTCCCCTTGCTACGTACCCGCCACCTCGGGCAGATCGGTGGACTGATGCGGCCCGGCACCCACCGTTCCCCCTTGCTTCAACTCGGGGAACGGTTCGTCTTCTCGCCGCCGGGATTCCCGGACATGCTGGTCACCCACGACATGGACGATGTGCGAGAGCTTTTCGCCAACCACGATGACTTCTCGGTCGGCCAAGTGCTGAGCCGGTTCTCCAGCCACGACGCGATGTTCGGCAAGCAGACGTTGATCTTCCTCGACGGCGACGAGCACCGCCGCGAACGACGGCTGTTCGCTCCGCCGTTCCAGAGCAAGGCGCTTCGATCCTACGAAGAGCTCATGGTGGAGGTGGTCCAGCGCGAACTGCCGCGCTGGCCGGTCGGTGAGCCGTTCGAGTTCCTGAAGGCGGGCTACGACCTTGCCATCGGCGTGCTGCTCGCGGTCGTCTTCGGCGATGTGGCGCCCGCCCGCCGGGATCGGCTGAAGCAGGCCGTGAGCCAATGGTTCGGGGAGATCGAAAGTCGCGGTTTCCTCGCCGTCACCTTGCTCACGCCGCTGATCGGCGGCTACACGCTGCCCTACCCGCCGCTGCGTCGCCGCCAAGCCGAGGTCGACGCCGTGATCATCGAGGAGATCGCCGCGCGCCGCGCCGAACCCGGCGATCGGAGCGACCGGAAAGACGTGCTGTCCCGGTACGTCGGCACCGAACTCGATCAGCACGACGACGCCGCGCTGGCCCGCAACATGCGCGGCGTCCTGCTGGGCGCCTACGAGACCACCGCCATCACCCTCGGCTGGATCGCCGCCATGCTGGCGGGCCACCCGCAGGCCATGGCCGAACTGGACGCGGCGGCCGACGCGGGCGACGGGGAGCGGCTCGACGCATACCTCGACGCCGTGGTCGCCGAGACGATGCGGTTGCGCCCGGTCTCCCCGTTCACCGGGCGGCGCGCCCTCCGCGACACCGTGCTCAACGGAATCCGTATTCCCAAGGGCGCCATCGTCATCGTGCCGATCCTGCTCATTCACGAATCACCCAGGCATTACCCGGATCCGATGGTCTTCCGCCCCGAACGCTTTCTCGACGAGCGACCGAACGGCCAGACCTGGCTGACCTTCGGCGCGGGCGCGCATCGGTGCCTTGGCGCGCAGTTCGCCCTCGTGGAAGCCCGCATCCTGTTCCGCACCGTGCTCGAGCAGCGTCGCATCCAGGCCGCGTCCGGGCCCATCGAACCGCCACGCCGTTACCACACCGGTCTCAGCCCGGCCGAGAACGCCCGCATCACCCTGCTGCCGCGCTGAGCCCTCGCGCCGCCTACACTCGCCGTACTGGAACCTGTTCTACAAGGTGGTGGTGCGGTGCCGGAGGATCTGATCTTCGCGCTCTGGGGTGTCGGCGATCTGCGGGACGCGGCGCTGACGCGGCAGTTGGTCGCGGCGGGCGTCGAATCCGTGCGGCTGAACATCTCCGACGCCGACGTGGCCGAGGCGATGCTCCGCTTGACGACCTTCGACGCGCCGATCGACGCGGTCCTCGCCCTCTCGTCCTCGACCGGCTGCGACCGCGCCGCCGTGCTCGCCACGCTCGGAGGCGTCGCCGAACGGTGCGAGGGGTGGCGGGTCGAAGTCAGGACGCCGCTGCCGCCGCCTCCGGTGCCGATCGGCGAGCGCACCCCGGGGCTGGCCAATGTCGCGTTCCTGCGCAGGCCGCCGGAACTGCCGTACGGCGAATGGCTCGATCATTGGCGCAACCGCCACACCGAGGTCGCCATCGCCACCCAGGCCACCTTCGGCTACGTGCAGAATCGCGTCCTCGAGGCGGTCACCGACACCGCCCCGGACATCACCGCGGTGGTCGAGGAACTGTTCCCCCTGGAGGCGCTGCGCGACCCGCACGCCTTCTACGGCAGCGGCGGCGACGATGCCGAACTGAACCGGCGCATTCAACGCATGATGACCAGCGTGGCCGCGTTCGGCGCCGACCACGACATCGATGTCGTTCCCACCAGCCGGTACGTATTGCGCTGAGCCGCAAGGGATCCGGACACCATCTCAGCGAGGCAGCTCTGCCGCGACAGCGGTGTAGGGCGTGGTCGGCTCGGGCGGGGTGTCGAAGCGAGCGTTCGGCAAGTACAACCGACCCGCGAACGCGGCGACAGTGGCCGGTACGTCGAAGCGCGGGTCGATGATTCGCCGTACCAGCGTGCCCTTCGTGCCCTCGGGATCGAGGGCGATCACGGCGATCGCATTGCGCCGGTTCTGGACGACATACAGTGTGCTGCCGTCCAGGAGCAGTCCGTCGCCGTCGGGCAGCTCCTCGCCACCGAGGTCGACGTGGCGCGCCTCGCCTGTCGCGGGGTCGACGCGGAACAGACGTCCGGTCACCGACTGCACGACGATCAGGCCGGCGCCATCGGGCGTGCGCGCGATGCCGTTGGCGTTGAACGCGTTCGGCACGTAGGTGAGGTCACCGGTCAGCGGGAGCCGAACCACCTCCTCGGGCGCGGGCAACTTACCGTCCGGCCCGATGGGCAAGTGATACAGCACGGGCGCGCGCGAGTCGGTGAACCACGCGCCCGACGGCGTGAACACCACATCGTTGACGAAAGTGTCCGGCGGGGTTGCCAGTTGGTAGTTCGCCAGCACCGCGCCCGTCCAGGCGTCCACGATTCGGACGTCACCGCCGGTGCCGCCCGCGACGAACAGGCGACCGCGGTGATCGAGCCGCAGGCCCAGCGCCTGCGTCCCCGGGCCGCGGCTCAGCAGGTCACCGTGCCCGGTCACCAAGTCGACGCGATAGATGGAACCATCGGCCATGGAACCGAAATAGGCCACCGGCAGCGCACCGATCGCGATGCCCTCCGGACGGAATCCGGCAGGCAGGGCGATCGTGGCGGGGAACACCGGGCTGTCCGCCACCGCCCGGTGCGCGGGTGCCAGCACGGTCCCTCCGAGGCAGACCAGCGCGGCCGCCGTACCGAGTGCACGCTTCATCTCATCGGCCTCTCGTCCGCGGCTCCGTCGACGGCGATCTTCATCGAGACGTCCTTTCCCGGGTGGGTGGATCGGGAACCCGCTGCGCTGCTGGACTTTTCATACTCACGATCTCAGCCGAGATCGATTGATGAATCCAACACATGTTTGTCACTCCATAGATCGTGATTCACGATTGATCCATGGAGCTTCAGCAGTTGCGCTATGTCGTCGCCGTCGCCGAGACGAACAGCTTCACCCGCGCCGCCGCACGGTGCCTGGTCGTCCAGTCCGCCCTCAGTCACCAAATCGGCCGCCTGGAAAGGGAACTCGGCGCACGACTGTTCGAGCGCACCAGCCGCCGAGTGCGGCTGACTCCGGCAGGCGCGGCCTTCCTCCCGGCCGCCCGCCAGTGCCTGGACGCCGCCGAGCGCGCGGCCGCCGAGGTCGCCGCGGCCGTCGGCGAGGTGCGCGGGCGGCTCGCCGTCGGCCTGATCCCCACCGTCGCCGCCGTCGACGTCCCCGGCGCGCTGCGCGAATTCCGCAAGCTGCACCCGCACGTGCGCATCGGCCTGCGGGTGGGCGCGAGCGAGGATCTCGTCGATCAGGTCGAGCAGGGAGCCATCGACGTGGCCTTCCTCGGGTTGCCGACCACCGCGCGACCCCGCGGTGTCGCCGCCCGCGAACTCGCCCGTGACCGGCTCGTCGCCGTGGTCGCGCCGGACCATCCGCTCGTCGGCGAACCGACGGTCGACCTGCGCAGACTGTCGTCCGAGATCTTCGTCGACCTGCCCGCCGGGACCGCCGGACGCGCCCAATCCGACCAAGCTTTCGCGGCCGCGGGCCTGCACCGTGACGTCGCCTTCGAAGTGACCACCGCCGACTACATCGCCCGGCTCGTCGGGCAGGACCTGTGCGTGGCCATGCTCCCCGCCGCCTACGTGCCGCAGCTCACCGGTGTGGTCACCGTCGAGGTCGACGACGCGCCTGCCCGCGTCGAATACGTCGTCTGGAACCGCTTCAGCCGCACGCCCGCGGCGACCGCCTTCCTCGCCGTCATCGACATCCCGAATCCGCATACTCCCGCCGACGATTCGGCGGGCGACGCGGTTCACTGACGGGCGATCGCTTCCACGGATCGGGGCTGCACGGCGATCACCCGGTCCAGCGCCCGCAGGTCGGCGTCGAGCGTCCTGAAAAGCCAGTACGCGGCGACGAAGGCGAGCCCGCCGCCCGCGCACAACCCCAGCACCGAATCGCGAACGAGCGCGAGCTCGCCCGATTCGAGGGCACCGAATCCCGCCAGCACGCCGACCACCGGCACAGATGCGGTGATCGCGAGATAGACCGTGGTTCTTCGGCGCAGCCAGTGCAGATCGGCCGAGTCGCGCTCCGTTGTGCGGCCATGGCGCAGATGGATGGGATAGACGCAGCGCACGATGTAGAAGGTGGAGAGGAAGAACGTGTAGGCGACGGAGATGGTGCCCGCCACCAGCACGGTCATCGCCGCGTGGATCTGTAGCCGCAGCGAAACGTCGGTGAACGCGCGCAGCAACATCACGCCGGTCACCGTGGCGATAACCGCGGCGAGAAGGGTGTTCAGCGCACACAGGTCGCCCCACAGCAACGTTCGCGACCGCACCCGCGCGAGCGTCGACTCGTCGTAGCGCCTGCCCTCGCGCAAGCCACGCAGAACCGCGAGCAGATCACGCGATATGTACACGTAGATGACGACGGCCAACGGCAAGACGCCGAGGATGCAAGCGATCACGCCCCTGTCCATCTGCGTGTTGACAGCGTCGGGCACTCGCTCTCTGATCAGTTTCTGAACGTGTGTCGCCAGATAGATCGTCGCCAGGCCGATACCGATCAGCGAAGACAACCAGAGGATCGGGGTCGGCCACCGAGAAAGCCGCGCCCGCCAACTGTTCGGTGGCGGATAGACGAGGTCGCGAGCCCTCGCCTCGAGGCACAGGTCGAGCTGCTGGGCCAATTCCGAACCGCACGAGTAGCGATCCGCGGGGTCGGGCGACAGGCACTTCAGCAGCACCTGGCAGAGCGCCGGGGGGCAGTCCGGCGGTAGATCGGACAGGAACTTCGAGTCGATGGGCCTGCGCCGCAGTTCGAGCATGCGGGCCAGCGACGTCTCCGACTCGCCCGCGGATGTTTCGTCTGCGAAAGGCCGCCGTCCGGTCAGCAGTTCCCACAGCATGACGGCCAGCGCGAAGATATCGCTTCGCGTGTCGAGATCGGCGGCGGACGCGGGCAGCTCGGGATGACAGGCCTCGAGCTGTTCGGGCGACATGTACGCCAGCGATCCGCCGAAGTACGCCAGCGGGCTCGCGCCCTTGACGCGTTTGCTGAAGCTGACGTTGAAATCGGCCAGTTTCGGGATGCCTTCGGCGCTGAGCAGCACGTTCGCGGGTTTGATGTCGCGATGCAACACCCCGCGTTCGGACGCGTGCTGCAACGCGTCCGCGAGGCGGCGGCCCAGCCAGGCGACGGTCTCGGGCCAGGTCAGCGCGGCGGTCCGTTCGCGAACAGCCGAATCGGCGGGCCGCACCTCGCCCTTGTCGGCGAGCACGGCGTCGACCGCGTCGAGCAGCAGCTGCCCGCTGTGCTGCCCCTCGGGCGTCGCGCGCCGCAAGCGCAGCACGTCGAGCAGCGTTCCGCCCGGGAGATACTGCATGTAGAGCAGCTTCAGCTCGCCGTCGCCGATCAGTCGCTGGTCGAAGATGCGCACGATGTATTCGTGGTCGAGCTGGGCGAGGGTCTGCGGCTCGATGCCGTGGTTGTGGGAGATCTTCACCGCGACCAGTCGCTGCATGGATTGCTGCCTGGCCAGATACACCTGGGCGAAGGCGCCCGCGCCGATCCGCATCAGGAGGTCGAAATCGTCGACCCGGTCGCCGACGTCGATGGAGTCGAGCAACACCTGGGCGCCGGGGCGGGCGATCATCGTGCTGTGGTAGTCGTCGGCGATCTGCGCGAGCTCGGAATCGGCCGCGGCGGCTGTGGCAGCGGTGACGGCGGCCGCCGTCTCGGGCGCCTCCCCGCCGCGGCGCCGGGCGTGGAATTCCTCGTAGACGAGCTCGGCCGGGAGCGGCCCCTCGCGCAGCTCGGTGAATTCCGTGCGGTAATCGGCCAGTCGTTTGGGATAGTGATGACGCAGCCAGCGGTATTCGAGATCGATCTTGATCAGTTCGATCAGTACCGTCCGCCGCGCGGCCGGCTCACGCGGTAGATACGCCGACAGGTCGGGCGGTGCCCCTGACGCCCAGGCTTCGGAGAACCGTGCCACGGCGGTGGCGAGCACGGTGCGGGTCCGTTCGGCTGAATCGACCAGGTCGATCGGCTCGTACATCGGTAGCTCGGGATCAGCCCAGGGCGATCACACGGCGGGCTACGTGTGGTGCGGCCGCTCCTCGCGATTGCCCCACATCAGCTCCTTTCCGCCAACCTCCCCGCTCCAGCGTATCGCTCACCCACCGGCGAATGGATGGCAAATGGCGTGCGGCGAGCAGCGGCCGCCCGAGCTCACCTCATCGCTCCGGGACCGCCATCTCGGCCAGGACCACGTCGATCGGGGTCGGTGTGACATTCAATGTCGTCGCTGTCGATGACGCGTCGAGGATGTTGGGCCGGTCGTACAGGTACAGCATCTCCGGGAACTCCGCCATGATCGAGTCCGTCCTGCCGATTTCCTCGAGCTCGGCCCTCGTCATGCGATTCAGGCGCGGCTCGGGCGCGCCTGCCGCCGCGGCCAGGTGTGTCGCCAGTTCGCGCACCGACTCCTCAGCGCTGGACGGCACGTGCCAGGCGCGGCCCCAGGATTGTTCGTGGCTCGCTGCGGCGACGAGCATGCGCGCCGCGTCACCGGTGTAGGTCCAACTGTGCGGGGCATCGAGGTCCCCGGGGTAGAAGGCGGGCGAACCGGCCAGCACGTGCGCACCCACCATGAGAGTGAACGGCGAGTAGGCGCGTGCGCCCAGGAAGTCGCTGGCCCTGATCTCGGTCACCCGCACCCGGCCTGCCTCGTAGGCCGCGCGCGCGTCGTGCCAAATCCGAGCCCGGACACGGCCTTTCGCGCTGGTTGCCGCCAGGGCGAGATCTTCTGTCACGGGGCCGTCCACCGGGCCATAGCCGTAGGTGTTGCCGAGCATGACGTAGTCGGCGCCGGTGCGCTCGGCCGTTGCCAGCAGGGCGGCGGCCAAGGGAGGAAAGTCGGTCGGCCAGCGATCGTAGGGCGGCATGGCGCAGTTGAACAGGGTGGCCGCGCCGCGCGTCAGCTCGGTGAGCCGCGCGGTGTCGGTGGCATCGGCGGCAACTCGCTCGATCCGCTCGTGCACCGGCCCGCTACCGCTGCGGGTGACGAGCCGGACCCGCTCGCCGGTGTCGGCCAGCAAACGGGCAGTGGCCGAGCCGGTGGCTCCGGCTCCGATGACGACGTGCAAGGACATCCCAGCTCTCCTGATTCGCGGTGGTGTGAACGGCCGCAGGCGCAACAGCCGCGCCGACGCGCCATTCAGCTTCCGCCGCAGGAGATCCGTACGATAGTGGCCCACATGCCAAATATCCGGAGGTTCGGGCCATGCACCGGGTAGCTGTTGTCGCCGTCCCCCCAGCCACGACGTTCGACCTGTCCATCCCCGAGTTGGTGCTGGGCGAGACGCTGGTCGACGGCGTCCCCGGCTATCAGGTGCGCGTCTGCGCCGCCCGTCCCGGGCCGGTCGCCACCAACGGCAGCCTGGAGATCACCGTCGCCCACGGCCTGGACGCGGTCGACGACGCCGACACCGTCATCGTCACCGGCACCGGCGCCCGCGACGACATCGACCCGCGCATCCTCGCGGTGTTGCGCCGCTCCGCCGCCGAGGGCAAGCGGATCGCCTCGATCTGCACCGGAGCTTTCGTACTCGCCGAGGCCGGGCTGCTCGACGGACGCCGGGCCACCACCTATTGGGCGAAGTCCGACGAGTTCTCCAGCCGCTTCCCCGCGGTGGACCTGCGCCCCGACGTGCTGTACATCGAAGACGGCAACATCCTGACCTCCGCCGGACTGTCCGCGGGCATCGATCTGTGCCTGCATCTGGTGCGCAGCGACTACGGCGCCGCGACAGCCAACTCGGCGGCCCGGCTCATGGTGGCGGCGCCGGTGCGGCCGGGCGGACAAGCTCAGTTCATTCGGACACCGCTCCCGCCCGAGACCGGCATCTCCCTGGCGGCAACCCGTAGCTGGGCGCTCGCCCGCCTGCACGAGCCACTCACCCGCGCCGCCCTCGCGAACCATGCCCGCACCAGTGTTCGCACCTTGACCCGCAAGTTCCATGCGGAAACCGGCCTGAGCCCGCTCCAATGGCTGCTCCATCAGCGCGTCATCCGGGCCCAGGAGCTCCTGGAAACGACCGACTTACCGATGGACCAGGTTGCCCGCCTCAGCGGCCTGGCCACGACAGACTCTCTGCGCCAACATCTTTCGCGACGGACGGGGCTGACCCCCAGCGCGTATCGCGCCGCGTTCACCCAGAACCCGGACCGAACGTCGGAGACGAACGCGACGGTGTGAACGTTCGCGCCTTCGAAGAATCACCGTCGGCCCGTCCGCATTTCGTGCTCGAGTGCAGCCCGGCCGATACAGCGAGGAATGGGCGATCGCTCTCCCCTATCGCCGCGCGGGCGACGCCTCGGATTCGGGCCGGGAAGCCATTCGATGTTCGAGTTCGGCGCCTTCGATGTCGAGATCGGGGACGTAGCGGGCGAACCAGCGCGGGTGGTACCACATGCGGTTGCCGACGAGGGCCATGACGGCGGGCACCAGGGTCAGCCGGACGACGAAGGCGTCGAGCAGGACGCCGACGGCGAGGGTGAACGCCAGCGGTTTGACGATGGGGTTGTCGACGGTGGCGAAGGCGACGAACACAGCGAACATGATCAGCGCGGCGGCGGTGACGACGCGGGCGGAGTGCGCGACGCCGTTCTGCACCGAGGTGACCGCGTCGGCGGTGCGGGTGTGTTCCTCCTTGATCCTGGAGACGACGAAGATCTGGTAGTCGCTGGACAGGCCGAAGATGATGGCGAGGGTGATGATCGGGAGGAAGCTCAGCGTCTGCGCCTTGGTGACGCCGAAAAGTTCCGCGCCCCAGCCCCATTGGAATACGGCGACCTGTGCGCCGAGGGCGGCGAAGACCGAGAGGATGAAGCCCGCGATCGAGGACAGCGGGACCAGGATCGTGCGGAACGCGATCGTCAGCAGCACCAGCGCCAGGCCGACCACGACCGCGAGGAAGATCGGCAGCGCTTCGGCGAGCCGGTTCGAGGTGTCGATATTCGCGGCGGTGGTGCCGCCGACCAGATACGTTGCCCCGGTGCCGCTTTCGATCGCGGCGCGGTCGTCGCGCAGCCGGTTCACCAGATCGGCGGTGGCCGGGTCGTCGGGGCCGGTCTTGGGGACGACCTGGATCAGCATCAGACCGTCCCCGGTGCCCGCGGGCTGCACCGCGGCCACGCCGGGTTCCTGTCGCAGCCTGCCCATGAGCGTTTGCGCCGCGTCCGGGCCGGTGGCTCGCGACAGGTCGGTCACCACCAGCAGCGGCCCGTTGAAGCCGGGGCCGAACGACTTCTCGACCAGGTCGTAGGCCTTGTGGGCGGTGCTCGAGTCCGGTTGCGTCGCGCCACTGGGCAACCCGAGTTCCATGCGGGAGACGGGGATCGCCAGGGCGACGAGCAGCGCGACGCCGAGAATCAGCAGCGGGATACGGAATCTCGTGACGAATCGTCCCCACGAGTGCCCGAATGTGCGCTCGGGCTCGTAGGCGGCGATGCGCGCGATCTCCTCCGGCCGTCCCGGGTGCAGCGGCGGCGAGATGAACCGGGCGACGGTGTCACCGGCGAACATGAGCAGGGCGGGCAGCAGCGTCAGCGCGACGAGCATGGCCACCAGCACCGCGCCCGCCGCGGTCAGACCCATGACGGTGAGGAACGGGATGTTCGCCACCGTCAGCCCGCACAGCGCGATGATCACGGTGACCGCCGCGAACACCACCGAACTGCCCGCGGTCCCGACGGCGAGTGGAACCGATTCCGCCGCGGCCATTCCCAGCACGATATGGTGCCGGTGCCGCGACAGAACGAACAGCGCGTAGTCGATGCCGCAGGAGAGGCCGAGCATCAAGGCCAGCGACGTCGCCGCCGAGGGCACGTCGACGAACGCGGCGACCCCGAGAATTCCGGTGAATCCGATACCGACGCCGACCAGCGCGGTGACGATGGGCAGGCCCGCCGCGACCGCCGCGCCGAAGGTGATCAGCAGAATGATCAACGCCGCGATGACGCCGAGAAGCTCTGGCGTATGCGGGATTTCGGCGGTGAAGCCCGGATAGACCGCGCCGGAGAACTCCACGTCGAGTCCCGCTTCCCGCGCGGGATCGGCGACGCGGTCCACCCCTTCGAGTGTGTCCTCGGCGACCTCCCCCGCCGACACCGAGAACTGCACGCTGCCCAGCGCGACGCGCTGATCCCGCGACACCGCCTTGGCCTGGAACGGGTCGACGACCGCCGCGACCTGCGGCAGCCCGCGCAACCCCGCCATCACCTGCTCGATCTGACCGGCGACCTGCTGGTCGGTCACCTTGGCCAGACCGGGCGTGGCGAAGACCACCTGCATATGCGCGCCACTGAACGCCGGCATCCGCTGGTGCAGCAACGACACGGCATCCTGCGATTCGGTGCCGGGGACGGCGAAGTTGTCGTTCGTCTTGCCGCCGGTCCCGGCGGCGAAGCAGACCGCACCGACCAGCAGCACGATCCAGATCACCAGCACCCACCAGCGGCGATGGACTACGACCCGCCCGAGCGCGAACAGATACCGAGACATGCGGATCCTCTCACCGAGCCAGCGAGCGACGGAGCGACTGACGCACTACTGGCACGATAACACGAGAAGTGATGATTTCCTCAAAAACGTAGTAATGGTCAGCAACCCTTCGCGCGCTCAGGCTCGATCGTCGGGCGCGAATCGCGGCGCCGCCGCGCACAGGGCGGACGCGTTCGCTCCCCAGCTCTGCACGGCTCCGTCCGGCCGGACCAGGGCCGCCGACGCGCGGCCGTGCCGAAGCCGGCGGTGCCGAAGCCAGCGGTGCAGAGCCGTCCCCGGCACCGCGCGAAGCACGACACCGCCGCGGCGCTCGATCCGGTTCTTGTCGGCCTGCGGCAGGTCGGCCGTCGTGAGGATCGCGAAGCGTCCCGCGATGAGGTCGTCGACCCGGCGCCCGTCGGGGAGGCGATCGTTCGGCGGCAGCCGACCGGCGAGGCCACGCCGCAGCAGCGGCGCGACCACCAGATCGGAACGGCGCAGCGGCGGGGATTCGCCGCTGGTGACCGTGCGGGCGAGGCCGGGCACGCGAGGTAGCCGCGGTGCGATCAGGCCGCGCAGCCGGTTGCCGAGCTCGCCGCCTGCGGTCATGGCCATGCCCGTGAGCTGGGCCAGCCGGATCATCGCGCGCGCGTGCGGTTTTCGCTCGGTCTCGTAGGTGTCGAGCACACCTTCCGGGAGCTCACCGCGCAGCACCCCGGCCAGTTTCCAGGTGAGATTCGCGGCGTCGCGCAGACCGGCGCCCATGCCTTGGCCGATGAACGGCGGTGTCAGGTGAGCGGCGTCGCCGAGCAGGAACACCCGTCCCGCGCGCCAGCGATCGGCGAGCTGGGCGCGGAAGGTGTATTCGGCGACCCGCACCAGCTCGAGGCGCTCGAACGCGGCGGTGTCGACCCACGGCGCGATGAGCGGTCGCAGCGGGGACAGATCGCGGAAATCGGCGGCGGTCTCGCCGGGGCGAAGGCGAAATTCCCACCGGTAGCGGGTCTTTCCGATGCGCATGTAGGTGGCTGCGCGCGTCGGGTCGCAGACCTGGTGGACGCCTTCCCAGTGGCCGAGGTCCGCCGTCGTGGCGATGTCGACGACGAGCCAACGCTGCGCGAATCGCAGATCCCGCATCCGCGCGCCGATCGCGCCGCGGACGAGACTGTTGGCCCCGTCGCAGCCGAGCAGGTATCCGGCGCGCACCGATTCGGTTCGCCCCGTCGCCCGGTCGGTGAAATCGACTCGGACGCCGCCGCTTTCCTCGGTCACGGCGGCGACTTCGGCGTTGCTCCGCAGGGTCGCCTCCGGGTAGCGGCGCAGGTTGGCGCGCAGGATCGCTTCCAGTTCCGGCTGGTCGAACAGGTTCGCCTCCGGGTGCCCGTTGCGACCACCGGCCGGGTCGCGATCGAATTGCGCCAGCACCCGCCGATCGGGATCGAGCAGCCGCAAACCCAGCGCGGGCCGGGAGATCGCGTCGAATTCCTCGCCGACGCCGAGCCGGCCGACGATCCGGCGGATCTCGCCGTCGAGGTGGACCCCGCGCGGCTGCGGATACACGCCCTCCCACCGTTCCAGGATCAGCGACTCGATCCCGTACTGCGCCAGCAAGGTGGCCGCGGTGAGCCCGGTCGGGCCCGCGCCGACGAGCACGACCGGAATCGTGCGCGCGGTCACGGGGAAACCCCGGCGAGAGTGACCACGTAGCCGACGGCGACGAGCGCGGTCGCGGCCGCGGGCGCGATCTCGGGTACGCCGTCGCCGTTGCGGAGATGGGTGACGACTGCGCCCGCCATCAGCAGCGTCAGCCCCGTGCCCGCCGCGATACCGGTCCACGGCAGAACGAAACCGAGCAGCACGCCACCGGCGGCGGCGATTTCGAGTGCGCCGATTCCCCGGTAGGCAGTCGTCGTGAAGCCGAGATGCTCGGCGCGTTCGCGCATCGGGGCGAGCGCGAGCAGCTTGGCAGCCCCGAAGAACAGGAACTCTGCCGCCAGCAGGCCCGCGAGTACCGTGGAGACGATTGTCATTGCACCACCACTTTCCAGCTGATCGCGTAGCGGCCGAGGACGGTCTCGACGTCCTGCTCGTCCGCGGCGGATTCGAGTTCGACCGTCGCGACGACCGCGCCGTCCGCGACCTCGGCCGTGACGCCGCGCAGTCCGGCGATCCCCGCGAGGGCCTCGAGCAGTTCGCGGCGGGTCGCGTCGGCGCGCAGACCGAGCTTGTAGGGCTTGCCGACGTCGGTGACCGGCAGCGCGTCGAGGACGGTGACCGTCTTGGGTGCGGCGGCCCGCTCGTGTACCCGGTCGGCGGTCCACTCCACCAACTCCGATTCGGTGACGTCCGCACCTGCGGTGATGACGACATACGCGACCGGGACTTCACCGGCGTGTACATCCGGGCGGCCGACCGCACCGGCCGCCGCGACCTGCGGGTGAGCCAGCAGGGCGTCCTCGATGGTCGAGGGGTCGATGTTGTGGCCGCCGCGGATGATCAGGTCCTTGGCGCGACCGTGCAGGTGGATGAAGCCGTCCTGGTCGATGTGGGCCAGATCGCCGGTGTCCAGCCAGCCGTCGACCAGCGTGCCCAGCCCGTCGGTGACGTGGCCGTGCTGGTCCCGGCCGGTCACGTACCCGGCGAAAACCGTTGGGCCGCTGATCACCAGCACACCGGCCGCTCCCGCGGGCAGCCTCACCCACGACCCGTCCCCGGTGATGCGCACGATCTCGACGCGTTGATAAGGCATCCGCTGTCCCACCGCGCCCGGTCGCGGCGCATCCGGGAAGCTGCGCGCCGACGCGCAGGTCGCTTCGGCGAGGCCGTAGCCCTCTACGAGGGTCACGCCGGTGTGTGCCTGGAAGTTCTCGCGCACCGCGGTCGGCAGCGGCGACGCGCCGACCATCGCGTAGCGCAGGCTGGAGATGTCCGCGCCGATCGGGCACTGCGCGAGCACGGCGTACACGGTCGGCACCGCGCTCATGGCGGCGATCTCGTAGTGCGCCACGATGTTCCAGAACTCCGCGTAGAGGGTGAAGTCGCGGTAGCCGAGCGGTCCGGCCCACACCACCGACTGACCGCGGAACATCGGCGCGAGCAGCGTGACGACCAGGGCGTTGACGTGGAACAGCGGCAGCGCGGCGAAGACGACCGCGTCCTCGTCCAGCAGGGAGTTGGCGGCGATCATCCACGCGTTGGCGACCTCGCCGGAGTGCCGGTGCGCGGCCAGCTTCGGCACGCCCGTGGTGCCACCGGTGTGGAACAGCGCGGCCAGATCCGAGGCCACGGGCGGGATACCGACGAATCGGGACGAATCCTGTTCTCCGGCAAGGAGATCGAGGTAGCCGACCCGGATACCGGCGATCGCGGGCAGCTCGGGCGCCTCGTGCGCCGCAGCGGTGGGGCGCAGCACCAGCAGCGCGTCCACGAGGCCTCGCGCGGCCAGGTGACGGGCGGATGCCCAACTGTCGGCGGCGAGTTCGGGCCCGGCGACGATCAGGATCCGTGCACCGGAGCGGCCGAGCAACTTGGCGATGTGATCACGCGAGAGGCCACCATTGATCGGCGCGGCGATGCCCGCCAGCTGCGCGGCGAGGGTGGCGGGAATCAGCTCGGCGCAATTGGGCGCGATGAGCGCGACCGCGCCGCCGCGGCGCACGCCGAGTTCGTGCAGCAGGTTCGCGTACCGGTGCACGTCGGCGAGCAGTTCGGCGTAGCTGCGCCGCAACGGTTCCCGCCAGCGCGCGGCCTCGGGCAGCACCGTCAGCGCGTTGCGCTCCGGCCACCGGGTCGCGGCGCGGACGAGCAGAGCGTAGGTCGATTCGGGCAGACCGCGCTGCTCCAAGGGCACGGATTCGATGGCGGCCAAGTCCTCCGGCCCGGCGTAGCGGGGCCAGAGCAGGTCTTCGGCCGCGGCCTCGAGCGTTGTCTCGGTCACCGGGCGTACCTCACGACAGTGCGCTGGCGGCCGAGATCGATGGCGCCGTCGTCGGTGCCGATCGCGGCCTCGACCACATCGCCGTCCTTCAGGTACTTCGGATTCTTGGCCTGGCCTTGGAAGAACAGCTTCCACTTGACCGCGGACGGCAGCAGGTTCGCGACGAACTGCACCGCCTTGGGCGGGGCGCTGATGGCCGTGCCGATCGGCGTTCCGGTCAGCAGCAGATCACCGGAGTCCATCCGCTGGAAGCGCGTCAGTTCGCGCAGCGTCTCGACCGGCCGGTAGATCATGTCGGCGACCGTCATATCTTGACGGACTTCACCGTTGACCCACAGCCGCAGCCGCAGGTCGGTGAACCGCTTCAGTTCGTCGGCGTCGAGCAGCACCAGCGCCGGTCCGACCGGAGTGAACGTCGGATACGACTTCGCCTCGTAGAACTGGGTTTTCGGCAGCTGGACATCACGGGCGGAGATATCGTTGGTGACCACGAGGCCCGCGATATAGTCGGCGAGGCGCTCCGCGTCGATCGGCGAGCCGACCGGCATTTCGCGGCCGAAGACGAGGCCGATCTCCACTTCGTAGTCGAGCAGGCGCACGTGGGCGGGCCGGACGACGTCGTCGTGGGGGCCGCTGATCGATCCGGAGGTCTTGCGGAAGAACGTCAGCGGCACGGTCTCCGGGTCCAGGCCGGAGTCCTTCACGTGCGAGGCGAAGTTCGTCATCTGCGCCACCACCCGGCACGGTGCGGTCACCGGTGAGATCAGCGAAAGGCTCTCCACCGCAACGACATCTGTACTGGCGGCGGCCGCGGCGATGGCGTCACGGTCGGCGAGCAGCTCCCGCGTGGTCGTCGCGGCGGTCTCGATGCGGGCCGCACCCCGCTCCAGCACATCGTCTCGGCGCGTCCGCACCCACCAGGCGTCGGCGGTGCGAAGGACGGAAAGGGTCATGACTTGGCTCCCTTCAACAGGCCGCGCAGGCGGCGGAGATCGAATTCGTTGTCCTCACACAGCGCGTCGGCGATCGCGCGCAGTTCCCGCAGCGATTCGGCTCCGGGCGCGAGGCCGAGGAAGTCCTTGGTGGCGGGCGGACCCCACTGCGCGAGACCGGAGGCGCTCATCGGCGCCCAACCCGGCTCCAGGGTGGAGTCGAACATGTCGCCGTCGCTGAAGTGCTCGACCATGAAGCCGTCCGGATCGCGCCAGTAGTCGAAGATCTGGCTGCCCTGGATGTGGCGGCCGATCCCCCACGACCGGTGGTAGCCGCGTTCGCGCAGGTATTCGCCGCCCGCGGCGAGCGCGTCCAGATCGGCCACCTGGTACGCCGAGTGCACGTACCGGTTGGACGGTCCCAGCGTGAGCGCGAGCGTGTGGTGATCGGCCGGAGTGGCGCCACGGTCGCAGCGGATGAAGCTCATCACCGGCCCACGCTCCCGCTGGCCCGGGTAGTAGAGGAAGTCGCTGACGATCATGCCGAGGTTGCGCAGGTACCAGTCCAGCGTTTCCCGGTACTTGGTCGTCTGCACGACGACGTGCCCGAGCCGCTGCACTCGCGCGGGGATTCGCGGCGGACGCTGCGTGCCGTTGATGCGCACCACCTCGTGGCCGAGATTGAACGCGTGCGGCCGCTGCGGCGACAGCGCGGGCAGCTCGTGCGTCTCGGCGACGACCCGGACGCGCAACCCGCTCGGGTCGACCAGCTCGACCCCGAGCCCGCCCAGCGACTCCGGCAGCGGAGTCACCCGCGCGTCCATGGCCTGCGCAAGCCGCAGCAGGTCAGCGGAGTCGGCGGCCAGAAATGCTGGACCGATGAAGCGCGACCGGGGACCGCGGCGGACGAGCACGCAGGGCGAGCCGGGGTCGGTGCCGCGCAACCGCACCTCGTCGGCTGTCCGGCCCGCGGTCGTGAAACCGAATGCGTGCGCGAAGGTTTCGGCGCGCTCCAGGTCCGGCTTCGCGAATTCCAGCCACGCCAGATCGAGCACCTTCACCACCGGGTTGCCCGCGCGGCCCGGATGCTCGCCCGCCAACGCGCCGCGCGCGCTGTGCAGCCCTCTGTGCACATCGTGATGGCCGCTCATCGACCACTCCCTTCCACTTACTGACGATATCGTCACTCACGAACGAGTAGTCAGTCAAGAGGTTCTGACAAATTCGTCAATACTGACCGGACCGCTACGATGGCGTGCGAAGACGTCAGGGAGGAACAGCGATGACCGCGCAGACCGGCTCGGAACCCAACCGCCTCGAGCGGCGCAAGGCGCGAACCCGCGCGGCGCTCGTGAGCGCGGCGCAGGCATTGCTGGCGGAGGGGAAGCTCAACGTGCCGATCCTCGAGATCACGCAGGCGGCCGACGTCGGCATGGGGTCGTTCTACAACCACTTCCACAGCAGGGAGGAGCTGTACCAGGCTGCCATCGAGGAGGCGCTGGACCAGCACGGCGCACTGCTCGACGTGCTGTGCGAGGACATGGACGACCCGGCCCAGGTGTTCGCGCAGAGCTTCCGGCTCACCGGCCGCCTGCACCGGCTCAACCCCACCCTCAGCAAGGTCCTGCTCAACGACGGACTCAATCTCGCGAGGTCGAGCAGGGGGCTCGCACCGCGAGCCCGTCGCGACATCGAGGCGGCGGTCCGCGCGGGCCGCTTCCACGTCAGCGACCCGGAACTGGCCATGACCATCGTGACCGGCGCCGCCCTGTGCCTCGGCCAGCTGCTTCACGACCGCCCCGAACGCGACGACGCCGAGGCCGCCGACCAGGTGACCGAGGACCTGCTCCGGATGTTCGGCCTGCCCGCCGACGAAGCCCGCGAGATCTGCGCGCGACCGCTGCCGATCTTCGCCGCGGCACCCCGGGACGATTCCGCCGCCTGAGGCGCGGTGGCCGCTCAGCTACGTCTCAGCCCTCGGTGGCAGACTGTCGGAGAGAGACGACAGCTTCGAATCAGCGGGATGCGGATGTGATGGATTCACCGAACATTGTGCGTGACGACGACCTGGCTCATTTTCGCACCGAATTCTCCCGCTTCATGATGTCGTACCAATTCGTCATATCCGAGTTGATGACCAAGATCAATATCTTGAAAGACGAATTCACCTACATCCACAAGTACAGCCCGATCGAGCACGTCCGGTCGCGGCTGAAGTCCCCGGAGAGCATTCTGCACAAGCTGCAGCGCAAGGACATACCGGTCACGCTGCCCGACATCAGGAAGAACATCGTCGACATCGCCGGTGTGCGCATCACCTGCAGCTTCATCCAAGACACCTATCGGATCGCGGACATGCTCACCAGCCAGTCCGACGTCACCGTCACCGAGGTGCGCGACTACATCGCCAACCCGAAGCCCAACGGCTACAAGAGCCTGCACATTCTGCTCGAGCTGCCGGTGTTCATGAGCGACCGCGTCGAGTACGTGCCCGCGGAACTCCAGATCCGGACCATCGCCATGGATTTCTGGGCCAGTCTCGAACACAAGATCTACTACAAATACGGCGGCGACATTCCGGAGGAATTGCTCGCCGAACTCACCGACGCCGCGGACGCCGCGAACCGGCTCGACATGCGGATGGAACACCTCCACGAGCGGGTCGCCGCCTCACGCCTCAGCGCGCCCGGCGAGGAAGGCGTGATCCCGCTACCCACCCCACTCGAACTGATCGAGTCCCTCGCGCGGCAACACCACCTGAGCAGCTAGCGCGCCACCCACGGCCGGAGTTGGGCCGATGCGGCGTGGCCGCGCCTGGCCTCACTGCGCTGCGGACTGCCGCGTGACCATCCGGCGGGCCCGTTCGATGTCGTTGATGTTCCGCTCGGCCCACTGGCGCAGGGCGGTGACCGGCTCGGCCAGGCTGCGGCCGAGGTCGGTGAGCTCGTATTCGACACGCGGGGGAATCGTGGGATGCACTGTGCGGGTGAGGAATCCGTCGCTCTCCAGGCTGCGCAAGGTTTGGGTCAGCATCTTCTGAGAGACGCCGCCGATGCGGCGCGACAGGTCGGTGTAGCGCATCGCGCCCTGCTGGAGGAGGGCGTCGATCACCAGCACCGTCCACTTGCCCGCGATGTGGTCGAGGACCTGGCGGGTGGGGCACTTGGCGGAGTACACATCGGCGGGCAGACCCGATGATTCCACGATCGTCACACCCAGGAGAGTAGCGCACTAATTAGTGCCCTCTTCCCAATGGAGAGTCACTCTTCAATAGTTAGTGTCATGATCAAGACGCTGTCGGTCGCCGACGCGATCCGCACCCGCCGCACCGTCCGCCATTACCTGCCCGATCCAGTGCCCGCCGCCCACCTCGACACCCTTCTCGACTTGGCGATGCAAGCGCCGTCGAGCTGGAACCTGCAGGACCGGTCCATCGTGGTGGTCGCCGATACCGCGGGGCGGGAGGGCCTGACCTGGGCCACCGGCGGTCAGCCGCAGCCGCAGGAAGCGCCGGTCGTGCTCGTGTTCGTCGCCGAGCCGCACGCGTGGCGGGCGGACAGATCCGATGTCTACGAACAGGCGCGCCGCAACGGGGCGTGGAGCGACGAGTTCATCACCGGATTCTCCGCCGCCGCCACCGAGTTCCAGCAGGGCCTGACCGAACGCGGTCTCGACCGCGAATACGCGGTGAAGGACGCCATGATCGCCGCGACGTACGTCATGCTGGCCGCCACCGAACTCGGGCTGGCCACCTCGCCGATGAACGGCTGGGACGAGGACAGGGTGAAGAAGACGATCGGCATCGAGGACCGCGCCGACCTCGCCATCGCCCTGCTCATGTCCATCGGCTACGCCGCCGAGGAACGGATCCACCCGGGACGCAGGTCCCTGGACCGCACCGTCTTCCGCGGCCGCTATCGGGCCGCGTGAGCCGCGGCCCCGCGGGCTGACCCGTCAGTCGCAGACCGCGCCGCCCGAGGCCGAGCCGACCAGCTTCGTGTACTTCGCCAGCACACCGCGGGTATAGCGGGGCGGCAACGGTTTCCAGCCGTCGCGGCGGCGCGCGAGTTCGCTGTCGTCGACCTGGACGTCGAGGGTGCCCGCGGCGACGTCGAGGCGGATGCGGTCACCGTCGCGCACGAACGCGATGGGCCCGCCGTCGACGGCTTCCGGGGCGACGTGCCCGACGCACAGACCCGTGGTGCCGCCCGAGAACCGTCCGTCGGTCAGCAGCAGCACGTCCTTGCCGAGGCCCGCGCCCTTGATGGCGGCGGTGATGGCCAGCATCTCGCGCATTCCCGGACCGCCCTTGGGGCCCTCGTACCGGATGACGACCACGTCCCCCGCCGTGATCGTGCCGTCCTCCAGTGCGTCCATCGCGGACCGTTCGCGGTCGAAAACCCTTGCTGTGCCGGTGAATACATCGGAATCGAAGCCCGCCGACTTGACCACGGCGCCCTCGGGCGCGAGTGTTCCCCTGAGGATGGTGATGCCGCCGGTGGGATGGATCGGCGCGGCCATCGCGCGGATCACCTTGCCGTCGGGATCCGGCGGCGTGATCTCGGCCAGGTTCTCCGCCACCGTCCGCCCCGTCACCGTCAAGCAGTCGCCGTGCAGCAATCCGGCGTCGAGCAGCGCCTTCATCATCACCGGCACGCCGCCGATCCGGTCCACGTCGGTCATCACGTGCCTGCCGAAAGGCTTGACGTCGGCCAAGTGCGGCACCCGGCGGCCGATGCGGGCGAAATCGTCCAGCGTCAGGTCGACGTTCGCCTCGTGCGCGATGGCCAGCAGGTGCAGCACGGCATTGGTGGAGCCGCCGAAGGCCATGACGACCGCGATCGCGTTCTCGAACGCGGGTTTGGTGAGGATGTCGGCGGGGGTAATCCCCTGCCGGATCAACTCCACCACCGCCTCGCCGCTGCGCCGGGCGTAACCGTCGCGGCGGCGGTCGGTCGCGGGCGGGGCCGCGCTGCCCGGCAGCGACATGCCGAGTGCCTCGGCCGCGCTGGCCATGGTGTTGGCGGTATACATGCCGCCGCAGGCGCCCTCGCCGGGACAGATCGCGCGCTCGATGGCGTCCACGTCCTCGCGGCTCATCAGCCCGCGGGCACACGCGCCGACCGCTTCGAACGCGTCGATGATCGTCACCTCGCGCTCGCTGCCGTCGGAGAGTTTCGCGATCCCCGGCAGGATCGACCCCGCGTACAGGAACACGCTCGCCAGGTTCAGCCGGGCCGCCGCCATCAGCATTCCGGGCAGCGACTTGTCGCAGCCGGCCAGCAGCACCGAACCGTCGAGCCGCTCGGCCTGCATCACGGTCTCGACGCTGTCGGCGATCACCTCCCGCGACACCAGGGAGAAGTGCATCCCCTCGTGCCCCATGGAGATGCCGTCGGACACCGAGATGGTGCCGAACTGCATCGGAAAGCCGCCACCGGCGAACACGCCGTCCTTGCACCCTCTGGCGAGCCGCTCCAGCGACAGATTGCACGGGGTGATCTCGTTCCACGAGGACGCCACCCCCACCTGGGGCTTCTCCCAGTCCGCATCACCCATGCCGACCGCTCGCAGCATCCCGCGCGCGGCGGACCTCTCCAGGCCGTCGGTGACGTCACGACTACGCGGCTTGAGATCGGAGACCTTCGGATTCTCGGGCACGATTCCCCATCATTCCCGTTCTCTCCCGATTCCGGCGGCGACCACGCCGAACCGCCGTCGATCCCGTGAGAACGCGGCGGCCGCAATCGACAGCCGTCATCGATTTCAGTAGTCGTACGACGCCACACCGACCGGGCCCACTCCGATGCAGAGTGCGAGACCCGTTGTGTAGGAACCTATTCGGAGGCTCGATCCGCCGCCGACGACGCGCACGTACACGGTGTGCACCCCGGCTTCGACCGGGACGACGACCGGACGGCCGTGCTCGAGGCCGACCGTGATGTGGCCATCTCGATCGGCGAGATAGTTCAGCTGCGCGGTCCAGTTGTTGTCGAGCATGGGGCCGTCCAGCGGGAGTTCGGCCGGCGTCGAGCCCGCGATGCGGTAGTCGCAGGCGGGGTCGGGACCGGGACGGATGTGCCGGTTCCACCAGACGACCGCGTCCACGATCTCGCCGGTATCGGTGATCATGCGCAGCCGGGGAGTCGAGTCGGCGAACGCGCCGGGCCGTGCGACGGGCGCGAGCACCCGATCGGCGAGATTCCGCGGATAGGCGTAGGGGGCCAGGACTTCCCATGGCACCTCCTGCTCCAGCATCGGTGTGTCCTGCGCGCCGAGCGCGGCGGTGACATTGGTGAGGTAGGTCCGGGTCGGGCTCACCGCCCACGACCGCGCGAACATCGCCGAGGACCACAGGCTGCTCACCACGAACACCACCGTGAGCCCCACCAGCGCGGGCGCGGCCATCCGCCGCCGTCCCGCCCACGCCGACGAACAACGCGGGTTCGATTCGCGAGGACGCGCACGGAGCACCAGCGCCCCGGCCAGGGCCATCACCACCGCGACGTCGGCCAGATACCGCAGGGATTGCATGATCTCGGTGGCGGTGTGCGGACCGCTGCGGATCAGCGCCAGCGGCAACTGCGCCACCACCACGTAGACCGCGACCGTCACCAGGACCGCCGCCACCCGCCGACGCGCCGACAGCGCGATCACCGCCAGCGCGCCGAGGACGACCCACGCCGCGGCGACCGCCCAGCCCGGCGGCGCCGCCCAGGGAGTGGCGGGCAGCCACCGTTCCCACACCCACGGCCCGCCCGACAATGCGGGCACGACACCCAGCGATGTGGCGCTGCGCAAAAGCTCCCCCACATCGTGCCCGCCGCCGTGGGCTCCGACGTCCACGACGCTGAGGTAGACGCCGAGCCAGGCCGCCAGCACCACACCGGAACCGATCCACAGCGGGGCGCCGCGCCTGGCGACCGCGCCGACGACACCGCGGTGACCGTCCACGTGATGCGTCAAGGCCGCGGCGGCGAACGCCACGAACGGAACCACCACGGACTTCTCGAAGAACAGCAGCGCCACGACCAGGACGACGATCCCGGACACCGCGTACCGGCGACGCCCGGTCCGCACCAGCAGCACCGCGTCGCCTGCCACCCAGGCGAGGGCGAACTGCAACGGCAGCGCGTTCAGCGCCGCCGACCACCACGCGAACGCGGGCAGCGTCAGCGGACATGCCAGATAGAGCACGAACGGCGCCAGGATCGCGCGACGCGGGCCCGCCACGGCGATCAGCATCCGCAACACCGCGAGCGAGGCCGCGAGTTGCAGGACGATCAGCGTGATCACCGGACCCGCCCACGCCAGGGGCGCCGCTCTGGTCACGACCCACGCCGTCACGAACGCCAGCGGCATGAAATGACCGTCGTGGTCGTAGAGCAGCAGATCCGCGGACAGCAGCTCGTAACGGCCCGCGCGCCCGACCAGGACGAGATCGTCCCAATAGAAGTAGCCGCGACCCGCGATCCACCCCCGCAGCGCCAGCTGGGCCACGACCAGGCAACAGGCCACCAAGATCACGGCGTGAGGACCGGCGGCGATCGGCACCGAACGCCCCCGCAGCGGGAAACTCCGCTGCGACACAGGCTCGACCGGCCTCGCACGCTCGATCGTGCGGACGCCGTCGGTCATCGCCTGCGCTCCTGTTCACGGTCATGCTTCGGGTCGGTCCGGAAATCGCTCACCGCAGTGATCGATTCCCGCGCCCAGTCTGCCCCAAACCCGGCCGCCCTCGCTCAGCCCCAGCCGTGCGCCACCACGGGACGGAGGGCGAGCTCGCACGGCGTGTCGCGTGGTGGGGCCTGCCGCCGAGCCACGGGCGTTCGCATCGACACGGTCCGGCAATCGTGAAGCATCGCCGTGCACAACCGAAATTTTCCGCCACAATATGTCTGTCCGCCCCGGACGTTTTCCGACGAACTCGTGCCTACCTGAAAGACAACGACACCCGGCGCTCGCACCGAGCGCCATCGTCCTCGCCCGCAGCGAACACACGGAGTACGCCATGTTTCCACGATGGACGAACACTGCAGCCTGCGCGGCGGCGACAGTCGCCGCCGTTCTGTCCTACGGCGCCGCCACCACCGCACAGGCGGAGCCACCGAACTGCCCGGACGTTTACGTCGTAGCGATTCCGGGCACCTGGGAGACCTCGAAATCCGAACCGGGCAAGGGGATGTTGGCCGCCGTCGCCGACGATCTGCCCGGCGATGCCTGGACCGACTACGTCGCCTACACCGCGACCGCTTTCCCCTGGGAAGGCGAGGTGTACGGCCGGTCCAAGCGCGAAGCCGTCGACGGCGCCCGCGCGCTCATCGCGGACACGGCCCAGCGCTGCGCGACGACGCGATTCGCACTGCTCGGCTACAGCCAAGGCGCGGACGCCGCCGGCGATCTCGCCGCCGAGATCGGTACCGGACTCGGCGTGGTGACGCCCGACCGGGTCGATCTCGTCGGGCTGATCGCCGATCCCCGGCGCTCCCCCACCGACACCCTCATCGGCCCCCCGGTGCCGGGCGCGGGAGCGGGCGGGCCGCGCCTGGGCGGGTTCGGCTGGCTCACCCCGCATACCTACACCTTCTGCGCCCCCGGCGACCTGTACTGCGCGACGCCGGACGGTGACTTCGCCGCCCGGATCGCCGGATTCTTCGCCCAGGTCTCCAATCCGGACCCCGCCCTGTTCGGCAACTACCAGCAGCAGGCGGGCCAGCTCATCGACGACGCCCTCGCCGCGGGCGGCTTCGGACTCCTGCACGACCAGCTCAACAACTCGGCCTACGAGGAACGCAAGCGGCAGATCGACGACTTCCTCGCCTCCGGCGCCCACCAGAGCTATCCCTCCTACCGGATCGCCCCCGGAGGCGCCACTCCGCTGACCTGGTTGCGCCAGCGTCTGGTCGGACTGGCCCAGCGCTAGGCCCTTCGGCCCTGGGACGCCGGGCGGAGCATCGGCTCTGCCCGGCGTTCGTCGTTCCTGCGGCAGTCACTCGATATAGCGGCCGAGGAACAGTGACCGATCTGACCGGCCAACGCTGCCTTCTCGAATTCCAGCTCGCGTCCGCGCGCTAGGCTCGACTCGTCACGGGCACGATCATTCGATGCGACCGGCGCAGGGATGAGGCCAGCATGTGTCGACTTTTCGGGATGACAGCAGCACCACGGCGGGTCATGGCGACGTTCTGGCTGCTCGACGCGTCGGACAGCCTCGATCACCAGAGCGAGACGAATCCGGACGGCACCGGGCTCGGCACCTTCGACATCGCGGGGCGACCGCGGGTCGAGAAACAGCCGCTGGCCGCGTACGAGGACCGCCAGTTCGCGGTGGAGGCCAAGCACCGCGAGTCGGCGACCTTCTTGGCTCATGTCCGGCACGCGTCCACCGGCGCGCTCACCCCGAACAACACCCACCCGTTCACCGAGCAGGGGCGGATCTTCGCGCACAACGGCGTCATCGAGGAGCTTTCCCGGCTCGACGAGGAACTGGGCCGGTATCGCGAGCTGGTGAAAGGCGACACCGATTCGGAACGCTTCTTCGCGCTGATCACCGAACATATCGACGCGCACAGCGGAGACATCACCGCCGGAATCACCGACGCCGCGCGCTGGGTCGCCGACCAGCTGCCGATCTTCGCGATCAACCTGCTGCTGACCACCGCCACCGAACTGTGGGCGCTGCGCTACCCCGCCACGCACGACCTCTACGTGCTGGAACGCGAACCCGGCGAACACCTTGCGCACCGGGGCACCAAGGGAACCGTTCGAGTCCATTCGACAGATCCGGCGCAGACCCCGACCGTGGTGGTAGCCAGCGAGCCGATGGACGACGATCCCGGCTGGCAGCTCGTGCCGACCGGCGAACTCCTCCACGTCGACGGGGACCTGCGCGTCCACCGCACGACGATCCTCGATCGTCCCCCGGCCCATCCGCTCTCGCTGTCCGACCTCAGCGCCGAGGCCGCCGCATCCCAGATGCACCGCTGACGCCCGCTCGCGGTCCCCCTGACCCGCTGCGTTCCGGTTGGCCCGCAACGCTTCCCGGTGTTCGAGACGACCGCCGCGCTCGCCGGAGCTGTCGCAGTGACACGCCGACGAAGAATTCAGCAGATCCCGTACTCGTAGCCGATCTCACGGGTCGTCAGCGTGATCAGTGCCCCGGTCGCGACCTTCGTGCCCGCCGCGGGCTCCTGTTCGGCGACAACGCACTGGCCGCCGCGCGGTCCACGGCCGGTGCCGCCCATGACCTTCGCCGTCAGACCGGCATTCGTCAGCAGATTCTCCGCCGCGGCGGGCCGCTCACCGCGCACATCGGGCACCGTGACCGACGCGCTCTGCCGCTGTGCGCCGTCGAGGGTGAGAGCGCTCGATTCGCGTGAGACTCGGAATCCCTTGCCGTTCAGGTTCTCGGAGCAGCTCACGCCATTCTGGGCGGAATGGCAGGTGTAGCCGTTGGCGGTCAGCGACGAGCCGTAGGGCAGCACCGTGCTGGTGGTCGTGAACAGCGGTGAACCCGCGATGCAGAAGAAGTTCGTCCCCGACGGACCCACTCCCAACCCCGGGACGGGAGCTTGCAGCCCTTCGGGTTGCGCGCAGTCCTGCGCTCCGGCGGGCGTGGCGGCACGGCCCTGACAGGCCGCTCCGACGGGCACGCCGTAGGCGCTCACCGATGCGTCGAAGATGGCGCAGGAGAACGCGCCGCTGGGCGAGGTGAAGAAATAGCCTGCCCGTCCGAATCCGTCATCGTCTTGACGATATTCGGCGGTATCGGCCGGTTTCGCACTGGTGGTGGGGGTCGCCGCGGCAGCGGGCGCTGCGGGCACCTGGGTGGTCGTCGTGGGAGCTGTTGCCGTATCGGAGTTTCCGCTGGAGCAGCCGGACAACAGCACGGTGAGTGTCGCCGCGAACGCAGCGGCAGCACGCATCACACTCTTCCGATCGAAGCGCGGCTGCCCAGCTCCCACTCCCAGTCCCCGGTCCTGCTCGATGCTCACGTCTATTCCTCCCGGTGGGGTGCCCAGCCATCCTGCCGACTTCGGCATGAACCGACGAAGAGCGTAATGGATTCTTGCCCAATGCCTTTCTGTGACGTGGGACTACCCCGGCAAGATGCCCTGCTCCACTCGGCGTGCCGGCCGCAGCGGTACTGGCGCTGGTGGTGCTGTGGCCGCACCGGCCCGCACAGGCTGAGGCCATCACATCGCCGACATGAGGTCGGCGGGGTCGGTGTTGGCGCCGCAGAGGACGAAGGCGATGCGTTCGCCGGGGTGCGGGCGGTAGCCGCCCGCGCGCACGGCCGCCAGGCCGGTGGCCGCGCCGTGTTCGACGGCGATGCGGTGGCGGTCCCAGAGCAGGCGGCGGGTGGCGATGATGGCGGGGTCGTCGACGACTATGGAGTGCACGTCGGCGGCTCGGGCTCACGCCAACGCCGCACCGCAGATCCGGAGCGCGCCGAGGGAATCGGCTGCGACGGAATCGATGTCGACCTCGAGCACCGCGCCCGCGGCGAGCGCGGCGTGCAGCGCCCTGCTGCCGTCGGGTTCGGCTCCGACGACGCGGATGCCGAGGCGGTCGGCGGCGGCGGTGATGCCGGAGAACATGCCGCCCACGCCCACCGCGACCACCACGGTGTCCAGATCGGGGACGGCGGCGGCGAGTTCGAGCAGGATCGTGCCTGCGCCCGCGGAGGTGAGCAGGTCGTCGTGGGTGTAGGCGTCGATCGCGCCGGTCCGCGCCATGAAGGTGCGCGCCGCCCGCTGCGCGTCGGCCTGGCCTGCTCCGCCGACACGGACCTCCGCGCCGTAGCCGCGCAGCCGGGCCACCTTCGCCTCCGGCGCGTCAGCCGCCAGGAACACGGTGGCTGGAACGCCGAATTGCTGTGCGGCCCAGGCGAACCCGAGATCAGCGTTGCGGCCGGTCGCGGCCACTATGCCTGCCGAGGGCACGGCACGCGAATGCACGAGCGCGGCAACCAGATTGACCGCGGCGCGCGCCTTGAACGAGCCGGTGTGCTGGAGAAATTCGAGGGCGAGGTAGGCCTGCGCTCCCGGCACCAGGTCCCGGTCGGCGGCGATGACAGTGAGCGGCCGGACGACCCCGGTGACGCGATCCGCGGCGTCTTGGACGTCGCCGAAGGTCGGGTTGAGCATGCGATTCACCTTAAGACCGAACGGCCGGGCGAACGCAGGGCGCGGGACCCGAGGGTCCGCGGCCTGTCTGCGCCCGGCTCGGCGGTGCGGCCGATTCCTATCCCAGCACCGGGTAGTTCGACCGGATCACTCCCTGCGGATCTCGCGCCCGCTTGATCTCCCCGAGCCGCGCCAGCGTGCCCGCGTCGAACGCGCTCGCCGCGGTCTCCTCCGGCGTGAGGAAGGTGTAGGGCTTGCGGCCGCTGATGCTGCCGCCGAGCGCGTCGACGATCTCGCCGCGGCGGCCCTTGACCGCGTCGGCCAGGTGCGGGAGGCCGAGGCCGAGCAGATACAGCAGGTAAGGCTCGGCGACGGGACCGCGCGCGCCGCCGCCGGGACGGGTTGCGGCCAAAGCGCCGCCGAGGTGGCGGATCTGGATGTCGACCAGCGGGGCGACCGGGCCTTCCAGCACGGTCTTGACGACCGCGTCGTCGAGGGCGGTCAGCAGTTCGCCGCGGGACAGCGAGGGACTCGGGTCGGTGGGTTCGGCGGTGATGGCGCCGAGATCGGCCATCGCCAGCGCACCCCGCGTGTCCGTGATGGCGCCGACGATCGTGTCCAGCGCGGCGAGCAATTCCCGGCCCGCCTCCGGATCGCCGAGGTAGGCGGCATCCAGCGCGACCATCGGCGGCGCGTCCGGGAACTGGAAACGGTGGAACCACAGTGTCAATTCGGCGGGCGCGTCCGAGGTCAGCCGCTGGAACAGCTCGAACACCTCGGCGGTGCGGGCGGCCGGCCACATCACCCGGCCGCCGTAGAGTCCGGGCGCCGGGAACAGGTCGAACTCCATGCCGGTCACCACGGCGAAATCACCGCCGCCGCCGCGCAGCGCCCAGAACAGCTCCGGATCGTCCTCGGCCGTCACCCGTGCCACGGCGCCGGTCGCGTCGACGATGTCGAAGGCGCGCACCGCATCCGACGCCCAGCCGTGCTTGCGCCCGAACCAGCTCAGACCGCCGCCGAGCGTGTAGCCGGTCACCCCGACCACTGGGTTGCTGCCCGCGAGTCCGGTGAGCCCGTGCGTACCGGCCGCGGCCTGCACCGCACCCCATTGCGCGCCCGCGCCGACCTTCGCGATCCGCTGTCCTGCGTCGATCTCGATGCCGTCGAGCCGCCCGGTGCGCAGCAGGATCGCCTCCGGAATCCCGCCTGCCGCACCGTGTCCGGTCGGCTGCGCCACCACCGGGAGGGCCGCTCGCGCCGCATGGGTGACGACGGCGGCCACGTCGGCGGCGTCGGCGGCCTCCACCACCGCGGCCACCGGCTGGGTGACCGTCACATTCCACGGCCGGGCGGCTGCGTCGAATCCCTCGTCACCGGGCAGCAGCACCCGGCCACGCACCGCGTCTCGGAGAACTTCGAAAGACATGGTCTTTTCCTAACTTTCAGTCGTATACAAAGAGGTGGGGGCGCGGTCGCCTTTGCCCGCGCCCACCGGAATTACGCGCGGCGGAACTTCAACGCGAGGGGCAACGGCTTCGGGTCGCGCTGGGCCGGGGCGCGCAATGCCCACGAGACCAGCGTGAGTCCCGCGAAGACCAGCGGGGACACCACTTTGGCGGTCGGATCGCCGACCGCGAGATGCGAGGCGGCCGCACCGGCGTAGACGAAGAACAGTCCGGCGTAGGCCCATTCCTTCAGTCGCGGGAATCCCGGCGTCACGACGGCGGCGACCGCGGCCACCTTGGCCGCGCCAAGGATCGTCGCGAAGTACATGGGGTAGCGCAGCCCGGCGAAGGTCTCCTCGACGTACGGGATGCGGGCCAGATCCCAGTACGCGCCCACGACCGACTCGGTCAGCACCAGGCCGGTGGTCGCGGCGAAGACGGCGAACTTGGTTCGCGATGCCGCGGTGCGGCCCGCCACGGAGTCGATCAGGCTCCGCACGTGGTGTGCCGGGGTCGCGCCGGGCAGCGCGGTCGGGGTCGCGACGTGTGTGTTCATGGTCGGTGTTCCTTTCGGATCTGCTTTCGATGGGTGGCCGCCCGGTACCTCTCTGACGACGCCGGGCGGAAAACTGTGACAGGGCGGGAAAGCCGCGGTTCAGGCCTCGTCCGTCCGGATGTCGTGGCGGACGAGCGGCCAGTCGTTGGCGACCCGCCCGACCAGCGCCACGTAATCGCCCGAAGACGCCCAGCGCGACCTGCGCGACCACCTCGACGATCTGGGCGACGAGCACCGCGATCCTGGCCCTCGTGCTCTCAGTGACAGCGCTGTCGCGCAACGCTTTCGCCAGTTCGACGTAACCGCGCAGCGCGGCCGGGCTGTTGCCGATCGTCTTGATCAGATTGGGCGTGAGGCCGCACAGCTGCTGAGCCGCGTCGAACAACGCCGCGGTCGGGCCCGGCAGGCCGCCGAGCTGTGCCGGTCGACCGGCATCGCCTACGAGGAGGCCCGCGCCTACAACACCCTGGGCAACGTCGCCTCCCGTCGCCGCGACTTCGCCGCGGCCAGAGACCTTTTCGGCCGCGCGCTCGAACTCACCCACGCGGCGGGCAACCGGGTCGGCGAGGCACATGTGCTCGGCAACCTCGGCGTCGTCCTCGATCACTGCGGCGAGCCCGAGCCGGCCGCCGACCACCTGAGCCGCGCCCTCGCCATGCACCGCGAGCTGGGCAACCGGCGCGGGGAAGCCCTGGTTCTCAACCACATCGGACTGCTGCACCGCCGTGACGGCCGAACCGGCCCTGCCTTCGACCACCACCTCCGGGCCGCGGAACTGTACGCCGAGCTCGGCGACCACCACGATCGCGCGGCCGCGATCAACGGCCTCGGCGAAACCGCCAGGGCGGCAGGCGATCCGCGCCGCGCACTGGCCGACCACACCGCCGCGCTGCGGCTGGCCGAGGACCACGGCAACCGACCCGAGCAGGCGCGAGCGGAGGAGGGCTTGGCGCACACCCACCACGATCTCGGCGACACCGGCCGCGCCCGTCACCATGCTCGACGGGCCTTGGCGGGGTGGCGGGCGCTGCACGTCCCCGACGCCGAGGATGTTCGCGAATTCCTCGACGGCTTGGGTTGATTGACGGACGGTTGACCGAACGAGCGAGGTCAAACGCGACGCCTGATCCACTGGCTGACATGTGGTCTGCCTGAAGAGAGGACGGGGCGTCATGTCCACCGACGTCGGGAAAGCGGCCGCGGCGACTCGCAGCGGCGGCGCGGTGGCGCTCGCGCTCGCGGCGCTGTCGGCGGGCGGATTTCTTTCGGTCGCGATCTGGGTGTCGACCCGCGTGCAGGTGAGTCCGGAGCTGCATCGCCTCGCGCTGTTCGTCCACCTGGCGGCACTGGTCGTCGGGCTCGGCGCGGTGCTGGTCGGCGACTATTCGGCCCTGCTGTGGCTGACCGGGCGGGTGAGTACGGTGCAGATGCTGCGCGACATCGGCCGGTTGCACCTGCCGATCTGGGTCGGCCTCGCGGGGTTGGTCGGCAGCGGGATGCTGCTCGAGCCCCAATTCGAGGTCTTCGCGACCAGGGTGAAACTGGCTCTGGTCGCGATTCTTCTGGTCAACGGGATACAGGCGATGGCGCTCGAACGGCGCATGGTCGCGGCGGGCCCGCGGCTCGGCGTCGCGCTCGTCCTGCGCGGCGCGGTGACCGCCCTCGTCTCCCAGGCATGTTGGTGGTGCGCGATGTGGATCGGCTTCACCGCGACGCAGTCTTGAACATTTGACCGGATTTGATTGTCCTGCCGCACAGCGTATTACGGTCAATGCACGGCGCTGCTGCACTGAACACGGGCGTCATCGACGACACGCATCGATCGCGCGCCCGGCTTCACGCAGGAAAGGCAGTACCCGATGCGAAAATCCCGACTAGTGCTCAGCGTTCTCACCGCTTGTCTCACGGCTCTCGGCGCGGTGGGTTGCGGCGCGGACACGAACTCCCCCGGCCGAGACGCCGGTCTCCTCAGACTCAACACGACCGAGCCGGAGAACCCGCTGGTTCCCGGCGACACCACCGACGCCGGTGGATCGAAGATCCTTCGGACGATGTTCAAGGGCTTGGTCGACTACGACCCGCGCACCGCGGCGCCCCGCAATGCCGTCGCCGAATCCATCCAGACCGACGACTCCCGTGTCTTCACCGTCCGGCTGAAGCACGGCTGGACCTTCCACGACGGAACACCGGTCACCGCGCACAGCTTCGTCGATGCCTGGAATTACACCGCGTACGCGCCCAACGAGCAGCAGGGCGCCGGGTTCCTCTCCGTGATCGAAGGTTTCGACGCGGTCAGCGCACCTGACCCGGGCGCCGCGCCTGCCGCGCATTCGGGCAATCCCGCGACGCGCACGATGAGCGGCCTGCGCGTCGTCGACGATCACCAGTTCACGATCACGCTCGCCGCGCCGCTGCCGAGCTTCGTCAATCGCCTCGGCTACCTCGCCTTCGCGCCGCTGCCGAGGAAGTTCTTCACCGACCGTGCCGGGTACCTGGCCCATCCGATCGGCAACGGCCCCTTCGAATTCGTCCACCACACACCGGGTTCGAGTCTGACCATCCAGCGCGACGACGACTACTCCGGCCCGAACAAGCCGTCCATCGAGCGCGCGGAATTCCGTTTCAACGCGACCCTGGAAGCGGCCTACGCGGACGTGGTGAACAACCGGCTCGATTTCCTCGAGGTGCTGCCGGGCGACGCGCTGGTCGGCGCGCGCTACAAGCAGGACCTGCCCGGCCGCCACTTCACCCGCGCCGGAACGGGATTGCAGACGATCACGTTCCCGCTGTACGACCCGCGTTTCGCCGATCCGCGTGTACGCCAGGCGATTTCGATGTCCATCGACCGGCAGCACGTCATCGACACGGTGTTCACCGGCGATCGCGCCCCGGCCGACGGACTCGTGCCGCCCACCGTGCGCGGCGGGACCACCGGCCAGTGCGGAACACTGTGCCAGCACCGGCCGCAGCAAGCGCGGGAGTTGTTCGACAGCACGGGATTCCAGGGCCCGATCGAGATCGCGTCCAATGTCGATTCGGCCAACGAGAAGTGGCTCACCGCGGTGTGCTCGTCGATCACCGCCGCCCTCGGCCGCGAATGCCGGTTCCGGCCGGTGCCGACGCTCGGCGAGTTCCGGCGGCAGATCAATGCGCACCAGATGCAGACGATCTACCGCACCGGCTGGGTCGCCGACTATCCCTCGATCGAGAACTTCCTGAATCCCCTGTACCGGACCAGCGGCTCGTCCAACACCGGCCGCTACAGCAACCAGCAGGTCGACGCGCTGCTCGCCCGCGCGGACGCCACGGCGAACGAGCAGGACTCGTGGGCCCTCTACCAGGAAGCCGAACGCCTTGTCCTGCAGGACATGCCCGCCGTTCCGCTGGTGATCCCCGGCGTGCAGACCGGCTGGTCGGAGCGCCTGCGGAACGTGACCGTCACGCCCTTCCGTGACCTCGACCTGGAAACGGTGACGATCGCCGAGCAGTGATACGCCGATCCGTCGTGCCTCGATGGCGACCCCCATCGAGGCACGACACCGCGGCGACTTGACCCTGACGTTGCGTAAGGCTCGACGATGACGTCATGACCGACACATTCCCCGCCTTCGATATCGGCCCCGTCCCGATCCCCGCCCTGGACGCCGCGCCACCGGAGCTCTTCCGCGGCATCTACGGAATGCCGATGTTCGTCACCGCGCCGACGCCGGATCTGGCCGCGTCGGTCGACTTCTGGACCAGAGGACTCGGGTTCTTCGATCTGTTCTCGGTTCCCGGCCGTGTCACCCACCTGCGGCGCTGGGCGTTCCAGGACGTCCTGCTCGTCCCGAACGAGGACACCCCGGTGAATTCGGCACTGAGCGTGAGCTTCTCGTGCGTGCTGAGCCAGCTCGACGAGATCGCGTCCGCCTGTGCGGAATTGCTGCCAGGCTGCACGACCGGACCGCGATCGATGCCGTGGAACTCGGTGGAGCTGGAGATCCGCACCCCGGAGCACACCAGGGTGATCATGACGGCGGCCCGGCCCTACGATCCGAACAGCCCGGAGGCCGACATGCTGCGGTCCATCGGAATCGAAGCGCCGGAAGCGTGACCCGGCCGTGGCCGACGAGGGCTGACACCGCGTGACTGCCAGACTGGCCGGTGTGACGCACCGACCTCGCGACGACGCCGACCCGGCCGACGGGCTCACGGTCGGCGCCGTCGCCGCGCTGGCGGGCGTCACGGTCCGTGCCCTGCACCACTGGGATTCCATCGGGCTGGTCCAGCCGTCCGAGCGCACCGACGCCGGTTACCGGCGCTACACCGCGGCGGACCTGGCCCGTATTCGCCGGGTGCTCGTCTACCGCGAGCTCGGTGTGCCGCTGACCGACATCGCGGAGCTGCTGGACGCGCCGTCGGCCGAGGCGATGGCCTCGCTGCGCAGGCAGCGCGCCCAGCTGCGTGAGCGCGTCGCCCAGCTGCACCGGATGGGCGACGCGCTGGATCGGGTGATCGAAGCCAGGACGTCCGGCATCCTGCTGTCGGACGAGGAACAGGTGGCGTTGTTCGGCCCGCACTGGCAGCCGTCGTGGCCCGGACAGGCACGCGACCGGTGGGGCGACACTACGCAGTGGGCGCAGTACGCCGAACGCGCGGCGGGCCGCACCGCCGCGCAGTGGCAGCAGATCGCCGACAACGTCGCGGCCCTCGACGCGGAGCTCGCCGCGGCACACCGCGCCGGGGTGGTTCCAGGAAGCGACCGGGCCAACGCGCTGGCGGAGCGGCATCGGGCCTCGATCGGCGCGTACTTCGACTGCACCCACGCGATGCACGTCTGCCTGGGGCGCACGTTCGCCACCGATCCGGGGTTCGCCGCCCACTACGACCGCATGGCGACCGGCCTGAGCGCCTGGCTGCGCGACGTCATCGACGCCAATGCGCGCGCCAACGGCATCGATCCCGCATCGGCGCGGTGGGCCTGACGAGGCGCGCTCGGCCTGCGGCCGGAATGTGTCGGTGGGCGGCGCTACGGTGACGGCGTGAACCGCACGGATCGGTTGTACGCGATAGTCGAGGAACTGCGGGCGATCTCGCCGCGTCTGCGCAGCGCGCGCGAGCTGGCCGAGCGATACGAGGTGAGCGTCCGGACGATCGAACGCGACATCTGCGCGCTACAGCAGGCCGGTATCCCCATCTACGCCGATGTCGGCAGGCGCGGCGGGTACGCACTGGACAAGAGCATGTCCCTGCCGCCGTTGAATTTCACGCCCGCGGAGACCGTCGCGCTCGCGGTCGCGCTGGCCCGCCATCGCGGTGGCCCGTTCGAGCGGGCGGGTCACAGCGCATTGCGCAAGATCGTCGCGGTGCTGCCGGAACGCAACGCGGTCGCCGCCCGAGATCTCGCCGCCCGCATCCGATTGCTGGATTCCGTTGACGCGGAACAGGATCACCGGATTCCGGCGGTGATCGAACGGGCCATCGAGGTCGGCAGGGTGGTGCGGATCGGCTATCTCGACCGGTTCGGCGCTCGCACCGAACGCGACGTCGAGCCGTTCGCATTGGTGAGCGGGATCAATGGCTGGTATCTGGCGGCCTGGTGCCGGATGCGCGACCGTCCGCGCTGTTTCCGGCTGGACCGGATCGCGTCGGCGGCGGCGACCGAACTGCCCGCGCCGCACCGGCCGTTCGACGGCTCGGCCTGGGACATTCCGGACGACGGGCTTCGGGTCGTCGCGCTCTGAAACCGTTTCGAAAACACCGACAGGGGGTTGTCGCTGCGGCGGGAGATCGTGATCGGGCAAGGCAACGACCCGAGATTCGGAGACGATAGATGAGCACTCCCCCGTACAACACGGTGACCTGGTTCCAGGTCGGCAGCGACAAGCCCGAGCAGATCAAGAAGTTCTACGGCGAGCTGTTCGGCTGGTCCTTCGCCCCCTACGGGAGCGACGACGAGGGCTACGAACTGATCCACTACCCCGGCAACGACGCGCCGAGCGGCGGCGTCGCGCACACCCCGGACAGCGCGGCCAATCACGCTACTTTCCTGGTCATGGTCGAGGACGTCGCGGCCACCGTGGCCGCCGCCGAGGCACTGGGCGCCAAGGTGCTGACCCCGCCCGCCACCACCTCGGACGGTCTGGTGTCGGCCGATCTGCTGGACACCTCCGGCAACCATTTCGGCGTCTTCAGCCCCGCGCCGTCGGCGTGATCGAACGGTGAGCACGGCTCCCGGCGCATCGAGGACGATGCGCCGGGAGGCGTGACGAACCACTGATCGAGGCGGCCCCGGAACGCGCGTGGCCGGAACGAAGGCGAAGGTACGTCCTAGCCGAGGTCGGCCAGCTGCGAAACGGCCGGCGCGAAATCGTCGATCCACGCGGCAGGCGATCCGGTCGTCGGGATGACCATGACGGCCTGCACGCCGAGCTTGGCGTAATCGGCCATCGCCCGGACGAATTCGTCGCGGGTGTCGAGGGTCGGCCGCGGACTGTTCGCCATGATCGTCTTGCGGATCTCGTCGTAGTCGCGACCGACCTCGTCGCAGTGCCTGCGCAAGACGTCGAGCTTGTGTTCGACATCCTGGGGCGTGCCGAACAGGTTGCACGCATCGGCGTACTGCGCGACCAGTCGCAGCGTCTTGCGTTCCCCGCCGCCGCCGATCATCACCTTGGGACGGTTGATCGGCTGCGGCGAACACAGTGTCTCGGCCAGCTGGTAGTGCTTGCCCTCGAACGGTCCGTTGTTCGCCGGATCCCACATCTGTCCGCAGATGCGCAGAGCCTCCTCGAGTCGCTCGAACCGTTCGGCGACCGAGGGGAACGCCACGCCGAGCCCGCGGTGCTCGCGCTCGAACCAGGCGGCCCCGATCCCGAGCACGGCCCGCCCGCCCGACAGCACATCGAGCGTGGTGACGATCTTCGCGAGCAGACCGGGATGCCGGTACGTCACGCCCGTGACGAGCAGGGCGAGGTCGATCGTCGAGGTGTGCGCGGCAAGGAAACCGAGCGTGGTGTAGCCCTCCAGCATGTTCGCTTCCGCGGGACGGCCGGTCGGCTCGATCTGGAAATAGTGATCCATGAAAGACAACCAGGTCGCGCCCGACGCTTCGGCCGCCGCGCCCACCCTGGCCAATTCACCGGCGATGGCGGTGGTCCCACCGTCGATGTCGAAGATCGGTATGTGAAAGCCGAGCTCCATCTTGTGATCTCCTCGTGTGTCGGCAAGCTTCGGCAAGCCTGCGCCCTCACGCTACGACTTGGAGTGCACTCCAAGGCAAGTCGAGCCCAATGCCGCGAGGACCTCGTCGGCGGCGCGTTCACCGGAGACGACCGCGCCTTCCAGGTAACCGCTCCACCGCGACGCGGTTTCGCTGCCCGCCCAATGGATCGGCCCGGTCGGCAGCGCCGCGTCGGCGAGCGCGTCGAGCGCGCCGGGGCGCGGAATCGCCGTGTAACCGCCGCCGACATGGGGATCGAGGTGCCAGGACTTCTCGTGCCAGCTCAGCGGATTCATCGTCGCGTACCCGAGCTGACCCGCCACCGCGGCCAGCACCGTGTCGCGCCGCTCGGCGGCGGTGAGCCGGTCGAGCGCTTCGGCGGCACGGCCGGGAATCAGCACGCACAGATGGCCGGGGCCGCCGGGCGGTGAAACGTCGAAGGCCGCAGGCACCGGCCCGTCGAGGGCGACGATCGCGCCGCTGAGCCCGCGTTCGCGCCAGAACGGCCTGTCGTAGACGGCGATCGCCTTGTAGATCGTGCCCATCCTGAGGTTGTCCTGAACGTATGCGCGCTCGCGTGGCAGCGGTGGATGGTGTCGTATTCCGGCGGCGACCGGCGCGGGCACGGCGACGATCGCCCGCGCCGCGCGCACCGAACCCGCCGGGGTGGCGATGGTGACGCCGTCGGCCGACCGGGTGACCGCGGTCGCGGGCCTGCCGAGATGGACGGCGGAGCCCAGCTCGGCGGCCAGCTTTTCGGCCAGCCCGCCCGCCCCGCCCGAGAGCAGCGATTCCTGTGCGCCGCCCGCCGTGCCGAGCAAGGTCCGCAGCCCGCCCGCCGAGCGAATACCGACGGCGAGCGCGCCGACGGAGATGCGGTCGAGGTCGCAGGCCGTCGCCTCGGGCAGGACCGCCTCGACCAGGCGACGCGCGCGACCGCCGAGAATCCCGGCCACCCAGTCCGCCACCGTGACGTCGTCCCACCTGGGGCCTGCACCCGTGCGCGCCAGCAACTCCAGCCGCAGCAGCGCCGCCGCGGCCGCGGCCATGGTGAGCGGGCCGATCCGTATCCGTCGCCCGCCTTCGAGGACGACAGCTTCGCCGATCTCCGGAGTCGGGAACAGAGTCATGCCGAATCCCTCTGCCAGCGAGATCATTCGGGCGTGGTGGTGGCCGATCCAATGGCCGCCGAGATCCACCGGCGTACCCGCCGCCGAACGCTCGGTCTGCGCCCGTCCGCCGACCCGATCGGCCGCTTCCAGGACGCGTACGTCGATGCCGTGCGCGTGCAAAGCGCGTGCCGCGGTCAGGCCCGCGAATCCGGCGCCGATGACCGCGACGGTCGCCTGCTCCATCGCCAACTCCTTATATGAAACGCTTGTTGTAAAACAAGTGTTGCACAAATGCTAGACTGCGGCCATGCCCCGCACGGTCGATCGCACCGCCCGCCTCTCCGCGATCGGCGACGCCGTCGTCGCCCTCGCCGTCGACTCGGGATTCGCGGCGGTGACCATCCGCTCGGTGGCCGAACGCGTCGGCGCGTCCACCTCGGTGGTGACGCACTACGTCGGCGGCCGGGACGAGATGCTGCGCGTCGCGGTGCGGCGCGAGATCGAAGCGCGTCGCGAGCAGGCCGAGAACGCCATGGCGGGCCACCGCGGCGCGACGGCCGCGCGCGCCCTCATCGAGTGGGCGGTGCTCACCGCCGACGAAGCGACGCACCGGTTCTGGCTCGCGCTGATCGTCGCCGCCCCCACCGAACCGGTCCTGCGCGCGGAACTGGACGCGTTCAACGCCTGGTGGGACGCCCGGCTCCGAAACATGTTGCGCGAGGCGGGAGTCGCGGAGCTCGAGCACGCGGCCGATCTGCTCAACGTCGTCGTGGACGGCCTCGTCGTCGGCGCGTTCGACGAGGGCGCGCCGTGGCCGCAGGACCGCCGTCGGCAGGTTCTCGCCACGACGTGGGGCGCCTTGGGCCTTACCGGGTAGCCGCAGCGCCCGCACCCGCGGGCCGCACACCGACGACGTAGGTGTCGAAATGCTGAATGTAGTCCGCCGATACCGGGGCGCCGCAGCGGGATATCTCGGCCTGATTCGCCGGGTGCGACTCCAGTCGATCGAAGATGGACTCGACGGCGGTGGGCACGCGGAATCCGGGCCGGTCCGCCATCGTCAGCGTCGCGCCATCGGCCGAATGATTCGCGCCCGCGTCGTACCACGGCCTGATGGCCGCCGCATTGCTTCCGGTTCCCTGGGGCGGCAAAGTGTCGACGTGCCAGGACAATCGACCGGAATCGATCGACCACACCGGGTCGCCATAGGCGGAGGAATCACCGTTCGCGCCGTGCACACGTAATTCGTGCGCGGCGAATTGCAGGAAATGCACCTGAGTCGGGCGGCAGAGCCGCGTTCGACTCGAACTCGAGAACGATCGCGTCGTCGAAGACCTCCCCCGGCGCGTCGATCGAGCGGACCTCCGCGTCGTCGCGAACGGTCAACCGACCGTATCCGGGGACCTCGAGACTCTGCCACACGCCCATGGGAATCCTCTGTCCAGCAGGGGGTTTCACCATAGATCGGCAGAGTCGCGATGACCGTTACCGCGATGGCGGCATGCCGCGAGGACCCCTCGGCCAGAGGGGCCCTCGCGGGTTGCGATCGCGGCGCGCAGCGGGCGCTCCGTCGACGCCGGGTCTGCTCAGAGCGGCGCGCGAGCCGCAGTCAGGAATTCATCCCTGCTGATCCTGCCGTCGCCGTCGATGTCGACCTCGTCGAACCGGGACATCAGGATGTCGATGTCCCGAACCTGGTCGCCGTAGTGCTGAATGAACTCCTCGCGGTCGATGTAACCATCGCCGTCGATGTCCATCGCATCGAATTTCCGGTGAATGTCCTGAATATCCATGCGGTTCTCTCCCTAGCTTCTAGGGGGCGGCTGCTGCCACCCCGAGAGGACAGGTATCGAGCCGTGTTGGAGAAACTGACCCGTCAAGGATAGTCGGGCGCGGTATTGCGTGTGCGAAAATCGCGCGACCGCGACATCTACCCGCCGACCTCTTTGGTGGCCGACCCCGCGATCGCCGATACCCGCCACAATTCGACGGCAAGCAAGAACGCCTGCACGCGCCCCTCGACTTCGTCGAGCACGACTCCGTCGGGCCAGGACACCCGGCAGTGATACCAGCAGCGCCGCGCGCGATCGCAACGCCGCGGCTCCGGCGAGAGGAGATCTCGGCAGACGCGCCTGGCGAGTTCGGCGAGCGCCGCCGACGTCTGCGCCGGTGTGCCCACGTTGCCGACGCGCCACCACAGCTCCTGCGTCCGGCCGGGGCGGGAGATCTCTACGAGGTAGATCAGTTCGGTGTCCTGATCGCTCATACCCATGCACTTTGCCAGAAACCGACCGGTCTTCCCGGGTCTCGGTGTACGCGTGTTGTTCCCCGGCGAAACGCGAGCCGTGTTGATTACCGGTTCGCCCCGAGAATGCGGTTACTTTTCAGGACGGCGCCGGACACCGAGGTTCGGCGCGAGTGATTGGACCCTGAACGGAACGCGATGAGCACACCTGTTGTTCCCGGTACTGCCGGTTCACCGCCCGGGTACCTCTGGCGGTGGGTTTGGCCCGAATCCCGGGCCGTCGCATGGTTGTTGGCGTCCTCGGCCGCGCTCGTCGGCGCGGCGGCGGCCTCGGTCGCGGGAATGGTGGCCGACAACGACTTCGTCGTGCGCGTCGCCGCGCTCCTGCTGCTGCTGGCCGCGATGACCGGGGCGATCTATCGCGTCACCAGCATCGAGGATCGCCCTTGGGTGCACCAGGGCGACGGGGCGTCCACCTTCGTGCTGCGATACCTGCCGACCCGTGTCGCGCCGGTGCTCGCCGCGCTCACCGCGCTGGCGGTCGCGGCGCTGTGGATCGGCGTCCTCGAACGAGCGCTCGAACCGATGTTCTTCGGGATCGCGCTGCTCGTCTCGGTCCTCGTCCTCGCCTGCCTCGGAATCCGGTATCGGCGGGCCGCGCGGCTCTGCCTGTCCCCGCACACCATTCGCGTCACCACCCGCAACTTCGATTGGGAATTTCCCTGGGAGGCGATCGATTTCGAGGCCGGGTTCGACGCGAAGGGCACCGAGACCATCGCGATCCGCTGCCCGCGCGCCGCGGTGACCACCCGGCCGACGCCGGGAAGGACCCCGACCCACCTGCGGCCCCCGAAGGACAGCCCGAACGGCCCGTGGAAGGTCGCGCCGATCATGTGGGGCGTCAGCCCGAACTCGCTGTTCTCCGCCCTCGACCATCTGCGGACCGACCCCGGACTCCGCGCCGAACTGACCCACGCCCAACTCACCGCCATGCTCACCCCGCCACCGTGGCAGACCCGGCGGCCGCTCGACATCGATCCGCTGTGAGATAGCTCCGACGTCCTCGACCGCCGCCCGCGCGTGCGCTCCCACTCGGAGAGACCCGGCTGCGCGAGCCGACCGGGCGGACGGATCGGCGCTGACATCATGGACGGATGTCGTCGCAACGGGAACCGTTTTCTTCGGATGATCGAGCAGCGTCACGCCTGAGCACCGAGTGGTCGCGAGCGATGGGCTTGCGCGTGCCGGTGGTCAACGCGCCGATGGGCGGCGTCGCGGGCGGGCGGTTGGCCGCCGCGGTGACCTCGGCGGGCGGGCTGGGGATGATCGGCATGGGGAGTGCCGGATCGGCGGCGGCCCTGCGCGAGGAACTCCGGCACACGACGGCGCTCGCCGGGCGATTCGGCATCGGCCTCGTCGAGTGGGTCGTGACCGCCGATCCCGAATTGCTGGACGTGGCCATCGCGGCGGCTCCCGCCCTGATCTCGGTGAGTTTCGGGACCGATCCGTCCTGGATCGCCCGCGTGCGCGACAGCGGAATCCGCACGGCCACACAGGTTTACAACGCGACCGAGGCGCGCCGTGCCGAAGACGCCGGGATCGACGTGCTGGTCGCGCGTGGCGCCGAGGGCGGCGGCCACGGCGCGGTGGAGATGGCGACGCTGCCCCTGCTGGACGCGGTACTCGACGCCGTCTCGGCGCCGGTCCTGGCCGCGGGCGGCATCGGGTCGCCCGCGAGTCTCGCCGCCGTACTCGCCACGGGGGCCTGCGGCGTATGGCTCGGCACGCGCTTGGCCGCCTGCGCGGAGTCGTCGCTGTCGGAGGCGGGCCGCCGCGCGCTGCTCGCGGCCGACGGCACGGACACCGTCGTCACCACGGCGTTCGACGTGGCGATGGGACTGCCCTGGCCCGCCCGATTCCCGGCGCGGGTGTTGCGCAACGACTTCACCGCGCGGTGGGCCGGTCGCGAGGACGCGCTGCGCACGGACGAGCAGGCGCGAGCCGCGCTGGCGGCCGCTGTCGCCGCCGACGATCCGCGGACCGCACCGATCGATGCGGGTCAAGGGGTCGGCGCGATCACCGCGGTCACCCCGGCGGCCCAGGTGATCGACGAGCTCTGCTCGGGCGCGGCGGAGCTGCTCGCTCGCACACCGTGAGTCCGCGACGCTCGCGGACCGCGCCCTCAAGCACTTGATTCAATCAAGTGATTGAGGCAGACTCCAGCCGTGAAAGGAGCTGCCGATGTCCGCTGATGTCGACGAGGGCCTGCGCGCCCCGTATGAGATCGAGTTCCCGTTCGAGCGAACGGTGGGACCGGTCGTCGGAACCTTCCTCGCCGGTCTGCGCGAGCGGCGGTTGTTCGGCGCGCGGACCGAGCGCGGCACGGTGGTCTGCCCGCCGCCCGAGTTCGATCCGGTGACCGGCGGGGGGCTCAGCGAGCTCGTCGAGCTCGCCCCGGTCGGCTCCGTCGAGTCGTGGACCTGGGTGCGTGGCCGCCCCGGCGATCCGGTCGACGGCGACTTCGCCTGGGCGTTGATCGCCGTCGACGGCACGGAGGGCACGTTCTTCCACGCCCTCGACGTCGGCGGCGATCCGGCGCGAATCCGGCGCGGCCTGCGAGTACGGGCGCGGTGGGCGGACGAACGCCACGGCGTGCTGTCCGACCTGCGCTGTTTCGAGCCGGAGGAAGGCGATGAATAGCCCACTGCCGGAACCGGTTTCGCTGATGCCGACCCCGCTGCGGATGGAATACACGTTCGTCGCGGGCGTCGGGCGCTCGCGGTTCCTGCGCGGCCTGTCCGAGCGCAAGCTGCTGGCGGCCACCTGCCCGTCGTGCCGCCACGTCTACCTGCCCGCGCCGGAATTCTGCGCACGCTGCCTCGTCGAGCTCGGCGAACCCACCCCACTCGACGGGCGCGGAGTCGTCTCCACCTTCTGCGTCGTCAGCTTCCCCTTCCCCGGGCAGGAGATCGATCCGCCCTACGTGGTGGCCTACATCCAGCCGCACGGCGCCGACACCCGGCTGATGCACCTGATTCGCGAGGTCGAGATCGCCGAGGTCCACATCGGCATGGAGGTCGAACCGGTCTGGCGCGAGGGCGCCGATCTCGAGCCGTCCTGGATGAGCATTCGCCACTACCGCCCCGTGTCGAGCCAGGAGGTTCCGCATGCGTGAGGTCGCCATCGTGGGCTCGGCACAGTCCGCGTGCCTCGCCGCGAACCGGCGCGACGACATGGCGGGCATTTTGCTTCCGGTGATCCGCGAGGCGCTCGCCGGAATCCCGCTCGACCGCGACCGGGTCGATTTCGTGTGTTCCGGCAGCCACGACTTCCACGAGGGACGCACCTTCGCCTACATTGACTCGCTCGACGCCGTCGGCGCGTGGCCGCCGATCGTGGAGTCCCACGTGGAGATGGACGCGGCGTGGGCGTTCCACGAGGCGTGGTCGTGGCTTCAGCTCGGGCACGGCGATATCGCCCTGGTGTACGGGATCGGCCGCGGGTCCCTGCCACGCGACCTCGACCAAGTCGTGCCCGCCCAGCTGGATCCGTATTACCTCACGCCGCTGCGACCGCACCGCGACGCGATCGCGGGCATCCAGGCCTGCGCGCTGCTCCAGTCCGAGCTGACGACCGAACGCGAGATGGCACGGATCGTCGCGCGCAGCCTGGCGGATGCCACGAAGAATCCGCACGCGCAGGTCTCGGGCGACTACGAGATCGACGAGTTGCTCGCCGAACCGTATGTGGCAGCGCCTCTGCGCCGCCACGACGTGTCACCGGTCGGCGACGCGGCGGCCGTGGTCGTACTCGCCGCGGGCGACGTGGCGAGATCGCTGTGCGAGCGTCCGGCCTGGGTGCGCGGCATCGACCACCGGATGGACGGGCACTATCCGGGGTCGCGGGATCTGACCAGGGCTCCCTCCGCCGGACTCGCGGCCGTCCGCGCGGCGAAGGCCGCGGGCTTCGACGCGGGCCGGGTCGAGATCGCCGAGCTGCACGTCGAATACTCCGCGCAGGAACCCCTCTTGGTTCGCGAGCTCGGCCTCGGCGCGGCGACGGCGATCAATCCGTCGGGTGGGCCGCTGGCGGGCAGGCCGACCACCGCGACGGGCCTGATCCGAATCGCCGAGGCCGCCAAGGGGATTCGCTCGGGGCTGGCGCGACGCGCTCTCGCACATGCCACGAACGGTCAAGCGCTGCAACAGAATCTGGTCTGCCTGCTGGAAGGAGACCCGGCATGAGTGAACCCGTCGCCGTCATCGGCATCGGTCAGGGCAAGCAGGCCAAGCGCCGCGAGGTGACCATCGGCGCGCTGGTGCGCGAAGCGGTCGCGGCCGCGATGGCCGACGCGGAGCTCGAACTGGGCGATGTCGACGCCGTCGTGCTGTCCAAGACACCGGATCTGTTCGACGGGGTGATGAATCCGGAGCTCTATCTCGCCGACGCGCTCGGCGCCCGCGGGCTCCCGGTGACCAGGGTCTTCACCGGCGGCAGCGTCGGCGGGCACGCGGCCATCTACGGCGCGCACCTGATCGAGGCTGGGTTGGCGAGGCGCGTGCTGGTCGCGGCGTATTCCAAAGAGTCCGAAGGCAATTTCACCTGGGCCCTCTCGCGCGGTCTGCCGTTCAGCGCCAAACTGGGCGCGGGCGCGGGCGGTCATTTCGCGCCCGTCATCCGCGAGTACATCCGCCGGTCCGGTGCGCCCGAGCACATCGGCTGGCAGGTGGCGGTCAACCACCGGCGCAACGCGATCCGCAACCCGTACGCGCACGTGCACATGCCCGACATCACCGTGGAGAAGGTCAAGGAGTCCCGCATGCTGTGGGACCCGATCCGCTATCTGGAGTCCTGCCCCTCCTCCGACGGCGCCGCGGCGATCGTGCTGTCCGCGGAATCGGAGGTCGGGAGTCCGGCCCGCCCGCCCGCGTGGATCCACGGCATGGCGTTCCGCACCGAGACCGGGCACTTCGCCGGGCGCGACGAGGTCAACCCGCGTGCGGGCGCCGAATGCGCTGCCGACGCCTACCGGCAAGCCGGAATCGCCGACCCCGCAAGGGAAGTCGACGTCGCCGAGCTGTACATCCCGTACAGCTGGTACGAACCGATGTGGCTGGAGAACATCGGCCTCGCCCCGCTGCACCAGGGCTGGAAGCTCGTCGACGACGGCACCACCCGTTTCGGCGGGGCGCTGCCGATCAACCCGTCCGGCGGCGTACTGTCCGGCAACCCCACCGGGGCGACCGGGCTGATCCGCTTCCTCGAGGCCGCCCTTCAGGTCCGCGGCCTGGCGGGCGAGCATCAGGTCCCCGACGCCCGGCTGGCCATCGGCCACGCCATGGGCGGCGCCTCCCAGTTCCACGCGCTCTGGGTCGTCGGCGCCGAACGGCCCACCACGTGAACCGGATTCCGTGCAGACCTTCCACACGCCTCGCAGCGGCCACAACCCGTGCGAGGCGTGCGAAACCGCTGCGAGAGCGGCGATGAACCGAGACAGGAGTGCGAGGATGCGACGGGTGTTCGTCGTCGGCGTCGGCATGACGCCGTTCGTCAAGATCGGGTCCATGGCGTGGACCTATCCGGAGATGGTCGGCGCGGCGGTGCGCGACGCGCTCGGCGATGCCGGGCTCGGTTACGACCGGGTCCAGCGCGCCGCGGTCGGCTATGTGTTCCAGCCCTCCGCGGCGGGACAGCGCGCCCTCTACGACGCCGGCATGACCGGCATTCCGGTGGTCAACGTCAACAACAACTGCGCCACCGGCTCCACCGCGCTCATGCTGGCGCGCGAATGGGTCGGCGCGGGGCTCGCGGACGTGGCGCTCGCCGTCGGATTCGAGCAGATGACCAAGGAAGCCATGGCCGGGCCCGCGACACCACCGAAGACCACCACCGTCGACGCGCACCTGCGAGTCATGGCCGCCCAGTACGACTTCGGCCGCGCGCCGATGACCACGCAGTTCTTCGGCAACGCCGCGCTCGAGCACGGCAAGCGCTACGGCACGACGCCCGAACAGCTGGCCGCCGTCGCGGTGAAGAATCACGCGCACTCGACGCGTAATCCCTTGGCGCAGTTCCAGAATGCCTACACCCTGGAGCAGGTGCTCGGCGACGCGCCGGTGCACGGCCCGCTCACCCGTTCGCAGTGCTCGCCGATGTCGGACGGCGCCGCGGCGGCCGTGCTGGTGAGCGAGGACGTGGTGCGCGAGCACGGGCTGGAGGCGCAGGCCGTGGAGATCCTCGCGCAGGAACTGGTCACCGACGACGAGACCGCGTTCTCCACCGCGTCGATGATCGATGTCGTCGGAGCTCCGATGACCCGCATCGCGTCCCGGCGCGCCCTCGACACCGCGGGGATCGCCATCGACGAGGTCGACGTGATCGAACTGCACGACTGCTTCTCGATCAACGAACTCATCACCTACGAGGCGCTCGGCCTGTGCGGGGAGGGCGAATCGGGCGCGCTGGTGGAATCCGGCGCCACCACCTACGGCGGCGACTGGGTGGTCAATCCGTCCGGCGGGCTCATTTCCAAGGGACACCCGCTCGGCGCGACCGGACTGGCGCAGACGGCCGAACTCTCCTGGCAGTTGCGCGGACTCGCCGCCGAGCGGCAGGTACCGGACGCGCGGATCGCTTTGGCGCACAACCTCGGTCTCGGCGGCGCGTGCGTCGTCACCCTCTACGCCGCGCCGGCCTGAGCCGGGCCGAACAATGGTCAACGACGAGCCTTCGGAGCTGAAACATCCATGACGACAATCGATCACGACACTCACCTGCGACTGCCGGTGCACAACGGTCACAGCCTGCTGGCCGGTCTTCGCAGGCACCGGCACGATCCGGTGCTCACCCTCGGCGACACCGTCCTCACCGGCGCCGACGTGCTCGATGCGATCAGCCGCTACGCCGCCGCGTTCGCGGCCAACGGCGTCGGCACCGGCACGCCTGTCGGTGTTCTGGCCATGAACCGGCCCGAGGTGTTGTTCACCATCGCCGCGGGACAAGTCCGCGGCTATCGGCGCACCGCGCTGCATCCGATGGGCGGACTGGACGACCACGCCTACGTCTTGGACGACGCGGAGATCACCACCCTGGTACTCGATCCGGTACCCGCTTTCGTCCAGCGCGCCCGCGAACTCGTCGACCGGGTGCCGCGGCTGAATCGCGTCCTCGTGCTCGGCGCGGTGCCGCCGGAGCTGGCCGACGTCGGCATCGATCTGACGGCGGCCGCCGCGGCGGTCGATCCGGAGCCGATCGAGGCCACCGACCTGTCGCCGGACGACGTGGTCTCGATCAGCTACACCGGCGGCACCACGGGAAAACCCAAGGGCGTCATCGGATCCGCGCTCACCATGGCGACGATGACCCAGATCCAGCTGTCGGAATGGGAATGGCCGCAACGACCGAAGTTCCTGATCTGCACGCCGCTGTCGCACGCGGGCGCCGCCTTCTTCCTCCCCGTGGTCCTGCTCGGCGGGCAGTGCGTGGTACTCCCCCGCTTCGAGCCGGGCGAGGTGCTGCGCGCCATCGAGGAGCATCGGATCACCGCGACCATGCTGGTGCCGTCGATGCTCTACGCGCTGCTCGACCATCCGGATCTCGCGACCCGCGACCTGTCCTCGCTGGAGACGGTGTACTACGGCGCCTCGGCCATCGACCCGACCCGGTTGACGCAGGCGATCGAGCGTTTCGGGCCGATCTTCGCGCAGTACTTCGGGCAGTCCGAGGCGCCGATGGCCATCAGCTATCTCGGGAAGCGCGAACACGATTCGCAGCGCCTCACCTCCTGCGGACGTCCCTCGGCCGCGCTGCGCGTCGCGCTGCTCGATGGCGACGACAAGGTGGTCGCGCCCGACGAGGTCGGCGAGATCTGCGTCTCCGGGCCGCTGGTCGCCGCCGGCTACCTGAACAAGCCCGAGGCGACCGCGGAGACCTTCCGCGACGGCTGGCTGCGCACCGGTGATCTCGCCCGCCAGGACGCGGACGGCTTCCTGCACATCGTCGGGCGCAGCAAGGACATGGTGGTCACCGGCGGATTCAACGTCTTTCCCCGCGAAGTCGAAGACGTCGTCGCCGAACACCCCTTGGTCTCGCACGTCGCGGTCGTCGGCGTGCCCGACCCGCGCTGGGGCGAGGCGGTCACCGCGGTCGTCGTGCTCGACCCTGCCGCGCACAGCGATTCGACCGCCGTCGAGACGATGATCGCCGAGATCCAGGAGACCGTCCGGCAGCGCAAGGGTTCGGTCCAGGTGCCCAAGCACGTCCTCGTCATCGACGAACTGCCGCTCACCGGACTCGGCAAACCCGACAAGAAGGCCGTGCGTGCCTTGGCGGCCGACTGGCTCGGCAACTGAACGACCAACTGGCGAAACCGGCTGACACTCAGCCGGTTTCGTTTCGTTATTGCGACTGCTCCCGCCACGGATTCGCGATCACCGGATGCGGAAGCGGCGCAGCAGCGACAGCGTGGTGAGGGTGCGGTCGAGGTATTCGTCGTACGGCTGACCCGGCTTCGGTCCGAGTACCTGGCGCTTCAAGGTGGCCACGTTGGTCGATTCGGTGAACTTCAACAGGCCCTCGTCCCCGTTGCGCACGCCCATCCCCGAGGCCTTGAAACCGCCGGAGGGCGCGCTCTTTCCGGCGTAGGCGAGCGCGGCGCAGTCGTTGACGTTCACGTGTCCCGCGGCGAGGCGCGCACCGACCGCGCGCGCTGCGGGCAGGTCGCGCCCCCACACGCTCGCGCTCAGCCCATAGCGCGTGTCGTTTGCGAGCTCGACCGCCTCGTCGACCGTCGCGAAGGGGTACAGCGCGACGACGGGACCGAACGTCTCCGCGCCGAAGACGTCCATCTCCCCGGTGACACCCTCCAGCACCGTCGGCGCGTAGAAGGTCGGGCCCAGTTCTGGTAGCGCCCGGCCGCCGGTGAGCACGCGCGCCCCTGCGGCCTCGGCTTGCTCGACCTGCGCCGCCACGCGGGCGCACTGATCGGCCGAGATCACCGCGCCCATGTCGGCAGCGAAGTCGTAACCCGGCCCGACCCGCAGCGCCGAGACGCGCGCGGTGAACTCGTCACGGAAAGCGGCATATACCGATTCGTGAATGTAGATCCGCTCGATGTGCAGGCACAGCTGACCGGTGTTGGCGAAGACGCCGTTGATCGCGCTGTGCACCGCCGCGGGCAGGTCGGCATCGGCCAGCACGATCATCGGATTCTTGCCGCCCAGCTCCAGGCACGATTCGACGAGGCGCTCCCCCGCCTGTCTCGCCACCAGCCGCCCGGTCGCCTCGGAGCCGGTGAACATCACGAAATCGGCGCCGTCCACCACCGCGGGCCCCACCACCGGACCCTCGCCGCACACGAGCTGGACCAGCCCCTCGGGAAGCCCGGCCTCGAGCAGCAGCCGCAGCCCGAACGCCGGGCTGAGCGGGGTTCGGTTGTCGGGTTTGAGCACGATTCCGTTCCCGGCCATCAGCGCGGGGATGGCATCGCAGTAGCCGATGGCGAACGGAAAGTTCCACGGCGCGATGACGCCGACCACGCCGCGCGGCTTGCGGATCTCGGTCGACGAGCTGACCAGCGGGATAGCGCCGGGATGCCGCACCGGTCGCAGCACTCGCGGCGCGCGCTTCAGATAGTGGCTGATGACCATCGGAATATCGCACAGCTCTTCGAAAGCCATCCGGCGCGCCTTGCCCGTCTCGATCTGGATCAAGTCGGTGATCGTCCGGTGATTCTCCAGGACCAGGCGGTGGAAGCGTTCGAACACGGCGAGGCGACGCCGCACCGGCAGGCGCGCCCATTCGGCCTGGGCGGCGCGGGCGCGGACGAACGCCGTGGCGACGTGGGCGGGCGAGGACTGCGGCAGGTCCGCCACCACGGTTCCGGTGAAGACCTCCGCCACCGGAACGGTGTCGGAGGGATCGCCGGTCACCAGGCTGGTCAGTGCCGCGAAGTCGTGGGCGGGGACGGTCGGCGTGCTCACGCACCGCACTCTATCAAGTGATTGCATCAGTTGATAGAGATTGCGTTTACGCTGGGCGAACGGTGATTACAATGCAGCAGGTGACCAGCGCAGCGGACCGTGCCGAGCTTCGGATCAGCGAAGCGGAACTAGCCATGCCGACCGACCAGCGCCTGATACTGGCCGCCGAGCGACTGTTCGCCGAACGCGGCATCGACGCGGTGTCCTTGCGTGCGGTGATGTCCGCCGCGGGCGCGAATGTCGCTGCGGTGCACTATCACTTCGGCTCCAAGGAAGCCCTGATCGAGGCGTTGATCCGGCAGCGAAGCGATGCGGTCGCGGCCCGGCGCGCCGCCCTGCTCGACGACGTGGAGCACTCGGGCGCGGTCACCGCCCGCGGCTTGGCCGAGGCGTTCGTGCTGCCCGTGTGGGAGATGGCGACCGGCGAGGGCGGATCCTGGGTCAAGTTCATCGCGGGCATCCTCGGCAGCGGCCATCCGGCACTGTCGACCGTCGCCGAGGGATTCGCCGATCAGGCCGTCCGCTTCATGACCTTGCTCGGCCGCGCCTTCCCCGACCTCCCCCGCCACACCATCCGCTTCCGGCTCGCCCAAGCCATGACATTGACCTTCCAGGTCCTCGGCGACGTGCACCAAACCCAGGACCTGCTCGCGATCTCGGGAGTCCAGCTCAGCCCCGAGCAGGTGATGACGGAACTCGTGGACGTCGTCACGGCGATCCTGGCCGGACCACCGTCGGACTGACGCGCACAACTCGGTGAACCCGATTTACTAAATGGTGTTCACAAAAAAGGTGTGGTGTGGTTCACTCCTGTGGAACGTGTTCCAAAGGAGGTACCGTGTCCGCGCCGTCCATCTCACACGATTTCGACTTCACCGATCCCGACCTGCTCGCCACCCGCCTCCCCGTCGAGGAGTGGGCCGAACTCCGCCGGACCGCTCCGGTCTGGTGGGTCGACCAGCCCACGGGCGTCAGCGGCTTCGACGACGGCGGGTACTGGGTGGTCAGCAAGCTCGACCACATCAAGGAGATCTCCAAGAACTCCGAGGTCTTCTCCACCAACGCCAACACCGCGGTGATCCGCTTCAACGGCGACATCACCCGCGACGAGATCGACATCCAGCGCGCCATGCTGGTCAACACCGATCCGCCCATCCACGACAAGCTGCGCCGGATCATCTCGCGCGGCTTCACGCCACGCGCGGTGCAGAGCCTGCGCGACGCGTTGCACGAACGCGCGGAGCGAATCGTCCACGAGGCCAAGAAGACCGGCGGCGGTGACTTCGTCCAGCAGGTGGCCTGCGAGCTGCCGTTGCAGGCCATCGCCGAGCTGCTCGGCGTGCCACAGTCCGACCGCGGCAAGCTGTTCGACTGGTCCAATCAGATGATGGGCTACGACGATCCCGATTTCGACGGCAACCACAAGCTGGCCACCGCGGAGATCATGGGCTACTCCTGGAATCTCGCCGAGGAGCGCCGCAAGTGCCCGGCCGACGACATCGTCAGCCAGCTGGTCACCGCCGACCTCGACGGGGAGGCGCTCGGATCGGACGAATTCGCCTGGTTCGTCATCCTTTTGGCGGTCGCTGGCAACGAGACGACCCGCAACGCCACCACCCACGGCATGAAGGCGTTCATCGACTTCCCCGAGCAGTGGGAACTGTACAAGGCCGAGCGGCCGCGCACCGCGCCCGACGAGATCGTCCGGTGGGCGACGCCGGTGATCGCCTTCCAGCGCACGGCGTTGCAGGACACCGAGATCGGCGGCCAAGCCGTGCGCCAGGGCCAGCGCGTCGGCCTCTTCTACGCCTCGGCCAATTTCGACGAGGAGCGCTTCACCAAGCCGTTCGAATTCGACGTCACCCGAAACCCCAACCCGCACGTGGGTTTCGGCGGCACCGGCACGCACTTCTGCGTCGGCGCGAACCTGGCGCGGCTGCAACTCGACCTGATCTTCAACGCCATCGCCGACGTGATGCCGAACCTGCGAGAGATTTCCGAGCCGGTGCGGCTACGCTCGGGCTGGTTGAACGGCATCAAGAGCTGGCAGGTCGCATACGAATGACACAACCCGCACGACGGGGCCGGATGCCCGCGGTGAACGACGCGGACATCCGGCGAGTGGCCAGGACGGTGCTGGCCGAACACGGTCCCGAGGCGCTGACCCTGCGCGCCATCGCGCGCGATCTCGGCATCACCGCGCCCGCGCTGTATCGCTATTACGCCTCCCGCGAGGACCTGGTCGCGGCGCTGCGCCGGGACATCTGCGTGGACCTGGCGGACGATCTCGCCGGGCAGGTGGCCGAACTCCCCGACGACGGCGTGGTGCAGTTGTTCGCCATCTGCAAGGGTTTTCGGCGCTGGGCCCTCACCCACCCGCACGAGTTCACCCTGGTGTTCGCCTCGCCGACCGGCGAAAACCCCGGCGGGATGCGGCAATTCGACGAACCGTTCGGCCGCGTCTTCCTCGGCGCGGCGGGCAGGCTGCTCACCACCTACGACCTGGTGACCCCCTCGACCGACACGATCCCCGGCGCGCTGCGCGAGGATCTGATCGAGTTCCAGACCGAACTGCTCGCCATGCTCGCCGAATCGGGTCAGAAGTTCCCCGCCGAGAAACTCGACCTGGGGGTGGCCTACCTGATGATGACACTGTGGGCACGGTTGTACGGCCACGTCACCCTCGAGGTGTTCGGCAACTACCCGATGCCCGTCACCGATCCCGACGCCCTCTTCGACGCCACTCTCGCCGACCTCGCGGGCAGCATCGGCCTGACCGGCCCCCAGCTGCCCTAGGCGCCCGGTACGCGGCCACACCGCCCGGCCGCCGGGGAAGAGAAGTAGTGCACTACTCGTGACAGACGCGGCCGCTTGGCGGATAAAGAAGACATGCGTTCCCCAGGCGACCGCGGCGCGTCATGAGCGACGACTCGCTCTGGACCGACCGTGTGCTCTGCGCCCTCGGCGAGCTCTCCTCGCTGTACGTCAAGATCAGCGAGCAGGCGGTGCTGACGATGGTCGCCGCCCGGTTCGCGTCGCGATTCGATGCGCAGGCGCGGCTGTACGAGGCGGACAAGCCCGCCTGGCATCACCGGGTCACCGAGGCGCTGGCCGAGCTCACCGCACGGGGGCTCGTCGACGCCATGCGCCTGACCGCGGCGGGCGAGGAGGCGTTCCCCGCCGCCTGCACACGGTCGCGCGAGGTGCCCGAACGCGAGCTCGGCGTCGCCGAGCCGAGCTCCGACCTGCTTCTCGCGGGAGTGCTCACGCCACCGTTGCGGGAACAGTTCGCCAAGCGCGACGGACGCCCCGAACGTTCGCGCGAGCCGATTCCCGTGATGATCGAGTTGAACCTGCGTTTCCGCGGCGGGGCGCGGTCGGCGATCGCCCGTGTCGAGCAGCTGTGGCAGTACGTCGACGCCGACGGCGTACCGCGTGGGCTCGCCGACGAGTACGCGGTCGGCGAGCTCACCACGACCCAGATCGAAGGACTTGTCGCGGCCGACGCCGTCGGTATCGACTGGCCCGACCGCGCGATCTACCGCATCTGGCCCGACTTCGAGATCCGCGCGCAGATCGATACCTCCGCCAGGACGATCAAGGCCACGGCCGCGCAGCGATCGTTCAACAGCTACGGCGACGGAATCGTCTGGGCCGTCATCGATTCCGGCATCCAAGGCGACCATCCACACTTTCAGGGCTACCACACGCTCGACGACCCGGCGCTGCTCGGCCTGCACAAGGATTTCACCGATCCGCACGGCGACCCGCTGCACGACGAGAGCGGGCACGGCACCCACGTAGCAGGCATCATCGCGGGCGGACTCCAGCTCTGGGACGGTAACCCCGACCAGATCCTCGTCACCGAGCGCCGGTTCAACGTGGCCGAACCGGGCCTGCCGATCGTGAAACCCCGACCGGTCGGCAGCCCGGCGACCCTCGCAGGCGTCGCTCCGCGTGCGAAGCTGGTGAGCCTCAAGGTACTCGGCGGCGGCGGCAATCTCGTCGCACGCACCACGCGGGTGATCGAGGCGCTCGCCCACGTCCGTGAGGTCAACGCCGCAGGCGGGAAGCTGTCCCGCATCCACGGCGTGAACCTCAGTCTCGGTTACGAATTCGATCCCGAGTGGTTCGGCTGCGGACGCAGCCCGCTGTGCCTCGAGGTGGACAAGCTCGTGCGCTCCGGCGTCGTCGTGGTGGTCGCCGCGGGCAACTCCGCCTACATCACGCTCGATCCGAAGATGTCGGACGTGAAGAAATTCAGCGCGGCGATGACCATCAACGACCCCGGCAACGCCGAGCGCGCCATCACCGTCGGTTCCACGCACAAGGACGCGCCGCATTCGTATGGCATCTCGTACTTCTCGTCGCGCGGACCGACCGCGGACGGGCGGTGCAAACCCGATCTCGTCGCGCCCGGCGAGCGGATCGCCTCGGCCGCCGCGGGCGAGATGCTGTTGCCGGTCGAGCGCACGCTCGAGCACGGCGTCGACGGCATGGCGATCTATGTCGAGAACACCGGCACCAGCATGGCCGCCCCGCACGTCTCCGGCGCGGTCGCGGCGTTCCTCTCGGTGCAGCGCGAGTTCATCGGCGATCCCGAAGCCGTCAAGCGTATCTTCGTCGAGTCGGCGACCTCGCTCAACCGCGATCGCGCGTTCCAGGGCGGCGGACTCGTCGATCTCATGCGCGCCCTGCAGTCAGTGTGAAACTCCCGGAAGGACTGCGACAATGACCGATATCATCGCGGGCCGCCCGTTCTGGCGGCTGATCTTCGACAAGGACGGCGACCCCGACCAGCAGCTGGTCGCCACGCTGGCCCAGGAGCGCGCGGCGCTCGGCATCACCGACCTGGTGATGTTCTCGCACGGCTGGAACAACGGTCAAGACACCGCGATTCGGCTCTACCAGCGCTGGTTCGACCTGCTCTCCGCCCACCTCGGCACCGAGCACAAGGTGGGTTTCGTCGGAATACTCTGGCCCTCCCAGCTGTGGCGCGACGAGCCGATTCCCGACCTGGAGCCGACCCCGCGGCCGACCGAGGGCGGTGGCGCCGCGGCGCTCGGGACGACGGCGTCCGTGCCCGCGGGTGCGCCCACCCTCGAACCCGAGATCCTCGCCGACCTGAAGAGCGTCTTCCCCGACGGTGCGGCCCAACTCGACACGATCGCCGAGCTGCTCGCCGGGCCGCCGACGCACGAGACGGCCACACAGCTGTTCACCCAGCTGCGCTCCTTGTACTCGGTCACTTCGGAGGGATTCGACGACGGCGAGAACCCGGTGGACGAGCCGGGCATGCTCGACACCGACCGCGATCCGGAGGACCTGTTCACCGAGTTCGCCGACAAGCTCGCCGACACCGGCGTGCAATTCGAGTCCGGCGGGGGTGCGGCAAATGCATTCAGCGACTTCGTGTCCCGCGGCCTCCACGGCGCGAAGGAGGCACTGCGGCAGCTGAGCTACTGGCAGATGAAGAACCGCGCGGGCGTGGTCGGTCGCACCGGGCTCGGCCCGGTCGTCACGAAACTCGCGGCGGGCGACAGCGGTGTGCGGGTGCACCTCGTCGGCCACAGCTTCGGCGGCCGCGTCGTCGCCTACGCGCTCGACGGACTCGGCGACGCCGACGGGTCACCGGTCAAGTCGGTCACCCTGTTGCAGGGCGCGTTCTCCCGGTTTGCCTTCACCGACGCCCTGCCGTTCCGCGACGGTGGCGGCGCGCTCGCGGGCCGCCTCGCCAGGCTGGACGGCCCACTGTCGGTGTGCTTTTCGAGTCACGACTCGGCGCTCGGCGTCATGTACCCGCTCGCCTCGCTCGCCGCACGTGACGACGCGGCCGAGGCCGAGGACAAGCTCTTCCGGTACCGGGCCATGGGTTCGCACGGCGCCTTCGACTCCGACCGGATGGTGCTCGAGGGCCCGGGCACCGCCTATCCGTTCCAGACGCACCACATCCTGAACCTGGACGCTTCCAATGTGGTCACCGCGGGCGGCCCACCCTCCGGCGCCCACAGCGACATCTTCAAGACCGAACTCGCCTGGGTCGTCGCGGCCGCGGGCGGACTGACGTAGCCGAAACTCAGCCCGCCGCCATCCGGCTGAGCTGCTCCCACTCCCGGTACAGCTCGCCGCGCACCCGGTCGAGGTCTTGGACCATGTCGTAGGACTGGCCGCCGACGATGAGGCGGCGGGGCGGGTCGGGCAGGTCGGCCAGCTCCATGATCACGGGGGCGGCGGTGCTCGGATCGGGACCCGCGTCGTCGCCCCACATCTCGGCGAGTTCGGCCCGCAGTCCCTCGTAGTGCGGAAGGGATTCGGTCGCGGTGATGCCCGCGGTGAACAGCTCCGTGGCGTAGCCGCCCATCTGCACGATGGTCACCTTGATGCCGAATCGCTCGACCTCCCGCGCGAGCGCCTCGCTGACCGAGTCCAGCGCCGCCTTGCCCGCGCCGTAGAGGCCGACGGATGCCATGCCTCCGCTGGTGCCCATCGAGGTGACCTGCAGGATGCGACCGGATCCCTGCGCGCGCAGGTGCGGGAGCACGGCCTGCACCACCCACACCGCGCCGAGGAAATTCACGTCCAGGTGGGCGCGGATCTGCTCCTCGGTGGCCTCCTCGACCATGCCGTACAGCAGCCCGCCCGCGTTGTTGACCACGATGTCGAGCCTGCCGAAGACCGCCATCGCGCGCTCGACCCCGGCGAACACGGCTTTGCGATCGGAAACGTCCAGCGACAGCGGGAACAGCTCGTCCGGATAGTCGGCGGCCAGCGCGGCGAGCGGCTCGATATTGCGGGCGGCGGCCACCACGTGGTCTCCGGCGGCGAGCGCCGCCTCGGTGAACGCCTTGCCCAGGCCCCGCGAAGCGCCGGTGATGAACCACACTCTTGCGGTCGTCATGGAAAGTCACCCTTCTCTCTGCGAGACGAACCGTCTCGTTTCGCTAAAGAGTGCACCGGCGACGGCCGATTGTCAATACGAACCGTTCCGTCTCGTTGTCCTGCTAGTCTCGGGTCATGTCCAACGCGGAGAAGCCGGATCGCTCACGGCGCAGCGAACGTTCACGGCAGGCGATCCTCGCGGCGACCCGTGCGCTGATCTCCGAAGTCGGGTACGCCAAGGTCTCGATCGAGGCCATCGCGGCGCGGGCGGGCGTCGGCAAACAGACGATCTACCGGTGGTGGCCGTCGAAGGGCGCGGTCATCTTCGACTCGTTCCTCGCGCTCGGCGAGGACGCCGACGGGCAAGGCATGGCCCTACCCGACACCGGCGATATCGCGGCCGATCTCAAGCTCGTCCTGCGCGCGACGGTCGCCGAGTTCGCCGACCCCGACTTCGAGCGGCCGATCCGCGCGCTGAACACCGAGATCGCCAACGATCCCGAGCTCGCCGCCCAGTATCGCGAGAAGCTGGCGGGCCCCATGGACGACGTCAAGAAGGCCCGTTTACGCAGCGCCCAGCAGGCCGGCCAGCTCGCCGCGGACGCCGATCTCGACTTGGTGCTGGAGGTGCTCTACGGCCCGCTCTTCCAGCGCTGGCTGCACCGTTCGGGCCCGCTCACCCCCGAGTACGCCGACTCGCTCGTCGACCTCACCCTCCGAGCCTTCCGGCCCTGACCGCGCCCCTCAGATCTGCGGCAGCGGAGGCAACTCGGTCGAGGTGAGCTTCTGCGCCGCTCGCTTGTTCATGCCGAACATGCGCAGCACATGGAAGGCCATGTCGTCCGAGAGTGCGTCGCCGTCGGCGTCCGGCTGGGCGTCCAGCAGTTGCAGCAGGCCGAGCAACGACCCACCCGCGGCCATCACGGCCAGGTCGGGGTCCATCGGCTCGAAGCGGCCCGCCTCCTGAGCCGCGATGATGTCGCGGCGGGCGCGCGGCGCGAGACCCTCGTCCCGCAACATGATCGACATGCCGGAGTTCAGCACGACCCGGACGATCTCGGGGACCTGCCGCTGCAACCGCCCGGTCATCCGGAAGCTGACGGCGAACACCTCGGCCGGATCGTCGTACAGCGCCACGATCGCGTCGCGCATCTCGCTGTAGACCTGGAGCGCCGAGCGCACCGCCTCGTCGAACAGCTGCTCCTTGGACTCGAAATGGTTGTAGAAGGAACCGAATCCGACGTCGGCGGCGTCGGTGATCTCCTGGATGCTGACCGCGGAACGACCCTCCGCGAGGAACTTCTGCGCCGCGCCGAGCAGAGCGTTGCGGGTGCGCTCACGGCGCCGGTCGATGCGGTTGCGCGCTACGGGTTCGGCGGTCATCGGTCCTTCTCCCACTCGGAATCGACCTGAGAATCGTATCTGACGAAACAATCAGAGACGATCCGGTATCGCACCGCCGCCGTGCCGCAGCGTGTCCAACCTCCCATTGAGGTCATCATCTTTTCTGATGTTCTCATCATTTTCTCTTGACAAAACATTTCCTCGTAACTGATGATTTCATCATATGAACTGCTGGAGGTAGCTGTGACAAGCATCGACAAGGGGGTCGGCGCCGAGCGGACGGTTCGGGTCGGCGGCCGCGACATCTTCTTCACCGAGTTCGGGGCGGGCCCCGCCGTCGTGCTGCTGCACGGCGGCGGCCCCGGCGCGTCCGGACTCTCGAACTACTCGCGCAACATCGAGACGCTGGCGCGTCGTTTCCGGGTCGTCGTCCCCGACATGCCCGGGTACGGACGGTCGAGCAAGCGGCTCGACCAGTCCGATCCGTTCGGCGATCTCGCGTCCGCGCTCGGCGGATTGCTCGACACGCTCGACCTGCCGAGCGCGCACCTGGTCGGCAACTCCTACGGCGGCGCCGCCGCGCTGCGGCTGGCGATGGACCGGCCGGAGAAGGTCGGCAAGCTGATCCTGATGGGCCCCGGCGGCGTCGGCACCACGCGGGCGCTGCCGACGAAGGGCTTGCAGTCGCTGCTCGCCTACTACGGCGGCGACGGCCCGAGCCGGGAGAAGCTGGCCACCTTCGTGCGCGAGCACCTGGTCTACGACGCCAGCGCGATCACCGAGGAGCTGATCGACCAGCGGTACCGGGACAGCCTGGATCCCGAGGTCGTCGCGAATCCGCCGCTGCGCAGGCCGTCCGGCCCCACCGCGCTGCGGACGCTGTGGCGGATGGATTTCACCCGGGACGCCCGGCTCGGCGGCGTGACCAACCCGACGCTGGTGATCTGGGGCGCCGAAGACCAGGTCAACCGGCCCGAGGGCGGGCGCATGCTGGCCGATCGCATGCCCAACTGCGATCTGTTCCTGGCCGCGCGGACCGGCCACTGGGTGCAGTGGGAGCGCGCCGACCTGTTCAACGGGCTGGCGACCGCGTTTCTGGAGGCGACGCCGTGACCGGCTTCCCGCGGCCGAACACCGACGGTTCGGTCTTCGGCGCGGTGCACCTGGGCTACATCGTGGTCCAGTCGCAGCGCCTCACCGACTGGGATCGCTTCGGCGCCTTGGCGATCGGGATGCACGTCGACCGACTGGACACCGATTCGCTGCGCTTCCGGCTCGACGACCGGTCTTGTCGCTTTCTCATCGAGCGCGGCCCTGCCGAGGACGTGACGGCGCTGGGCTGGCAGGTCGACGATCACGAGACGTTCGACCGGATCGTCGCCCGGATCGCCGACCGCGGCGTCCCGATCGAGGAGGGCACGCCCGAGCAGGCGGCTCTGCGCGGCGTCGAGCGGCTCTGGCGCTTCCCCGGGCCGAAAGGCATTGTCACCGAGATCTTCACCACCGCGGTGACCACGCCGGAGCCGCTGCGCATGCTGAGTTCCGGGTGGATCACCGGCGAGGCGGGCATGGGGCACGTCGCGATCGTCTCCAGGGAGCCGGAGGCGATGCGCGGCTACTACCACACCGTCTTCGATTCGCGCCTGTCCGATTACATCGACGAGAACATCTCCGGACTGACGATGAAGATCCGCTTCCTGCGGGTCAACGAGCGCCACCATTCGATCGCGATCGCCAACATTCGCGGCGTGAAGATCGATCCGATCCGAACGCGAGTGCAGCACATCAACATTCAGTCCGCGACCTTGGACGACATGCTCGCCTCCTTCCAGCGCGTCACCGATCTCGGGTTCCGCATGGCGTGGTCGGTCGGCCAGCATACCAACGACCGTGAGCTGTCCTACTACTCGGTGACACCGTCCGGTTTCGAACTCGAGGTCGGCTGGAATCCGATCGTCATCACGCCCGAACTCGAGTCGACCTGGGAACCGAGCACCTATCAGGGCATCAGCCTCTGGGGCCACAGCACGGTCGGGCAGACAGTGGTGGACAAGCTCGCCCAGTTCCGCTGCGCCGTCGAGACGGTGCGCACGCCGGAGATCACCGTGCCGCAACTCTCGGAAGGACTGCCGCGATGAACGAATTCGACTACGACGTCGTGGTCGTCGGACTCGGGCCGACCGGACTGACCCTGGCCAACCTGCTCGGCCGCCGCGGCGTGCGCGTGCTGGTGCTGGAGCGGGAACCGGAGTACTACGGCCTCGCCCGCGCGGTCTACACCGACGACGAGGGCATGCGCATCTTCCAGACCGCCGGTGCGGCAGACGAATTGGCCGCCGACATGAACCTCGATTCCACGGTCCAATGGGTGCGCTCCGATGGGAAGCTGCTCGCGCAGTTCAACCAGGTCGAGCGGCCCCTCGGCTGGCCGGTGGTGAACTTCCTCTACCAGCCTTACCTGGAGAACAGCCTCGAACGCGCGCTCGAGCGCTACCCGCACGTCACCGTGCGACGCGGCCGCGAGGTCGTCGACTTCGACCAGGACGCCTCGGGTGTCGGCGTCGAGCACGCCGCCAGCGTGGGCACCGGCTACGGCAAAAAGCAGACCGAGCCCGACCCCACGACTTCCGAGCGGGTGCGTGCGCGGTACCTCGTCGGCTGCGACGGCGGCCGCAGCGTGGTGCGCACACGCTTGGGCATCGAGATGACCGGCACCAGCTTCCCGGAGCGCTGGCTGGTGGTGGATCTGAAAGCCAAGGACGGTGTGGACGCGTTCCGGCACCTGCCGTACTTCAACTTCGTCTGCGAGCCCGAACTGCCGATCGTGTCCTGTCCGCAGCCCGGCGGGCACCACCGTTTCGAGTTCATGCTCCGCGAGACCCAGACCAAGGAGGAGATGGAGGACCCCGGCAACGTCCGGGCGCACATCTCGCGTTTCGTGAACCCCGATGAGGTCGAGGTCCTGCGCAAACTCGTGTACACCTTCAACGCGGTCGTCGCGGACCGCTGGCGCGACGGACGCATCCTGCTGGCCGGCGACGCCGCGCACATGACGCCCCAATTCATCGGTCAGGGCATGAATTCCGGTGTGCGCGACGCGGACAACCTGTCCTGGAAGCTGACCGCGATCCTGCGCCACGGCGCCGACCCGGCGATCCTGGACAGCTACGAATCCGAGCGCCGCCCGCATGCCACAGCGATGATCACCATGTCGGTGTGGATGAAGAACCTCGTCTCCGTGAACAATCCGGTGGCGGCCCGCGTCCGTGACATCGCGCTCACCGCCGCGTTGCGGGTGCCGGGGCTCGGCGGCTGGATCCGCGGGGCGAAGATGAAGCCGGAACCCCGGTTCCGCCGCGACGCCTATCTGGGTCTGCCTCGGCGCGGTCTTCGCGGGGTCGAAGGCACCCTCGCTCCGCAACCGGAGGTGCGCACCTACGACGGCAGGCACCGCCGCCTCGACGACGTCCTCGGACTCGGATTCGCGGTGCTCGGCCACGGCGTCGACCCCCGTGCGGCGTGCACCGCCGACGACCTGGTCGTGCTCGACGGTCTCGACAGCCATTTCGTCACCGTCTATCCCCTCGGCGGCCGTCCCCAGGGCAGCCCCGGTGACGGGCGGGGCGACAACGACCAGGTGGCCGATATCGAAGACCACACCGGCGAACTGTCGCGCTGGTTCGGGAAGGCCGGTGTCCGCCACGGCGACGTGCTGGTACTGCGGCCCGACCGCTTCGTCTTCGGAACCGCCCGGCGCGGCCACACCACCGCGCTGGTCGCGGAACTGGTGCGCAGGCTGGACCTGCGCACCGGCCCAGGCCGGACGCCCGAACCCGAGCTCACCGTGGAGCACGTGACCACCCCCGACTACGAGGAGTCCCGATGACCTCGACCGTGACCGAGAGCCCCGCGGTCCTGGCCGCCGCCGAACGGCTCGCCGAGGCCGCGCGCACCGGAGCGCCCGCCGCGCCCGTGCGCGACCTCATCGGCAGCGACGACATCGACGCGGCGTACGCGGTCCAGCGGCTCGGCGTCCGCCGGCGCGTCGAATCCGGCGCGCGCGTGGTGGGCCGCAAGATCGGTCTCACCGCGCCCGCCGTGCAGCGGCAGCTGGGCGTCGATCAGCCGGACTTCGGAGTGTTGTTCGCCGACATGGACGTTCGCACTCCGGCGGCCGACCGCCCGCGCCTGCTGCAACCCAAGATCGAGGCGGAACTGGCCTTCGTGCTGGCCGCCGATCTCGACGCCGACGACCTCGACGCCGTCAGCGTGCGCGACGCGGTGGACTACGCCGTCGCCGCGCTGGAGATCGTCGACAGCCGAATCGCGCGGTGGGACATCACCTTCGGCGATACCGTCGCCGACAACGCGTCCAGCGGATGGTTCGTGCTCGGCGAGCGACAGCTCTCCGTTGCCGATTTCGAGCCGTGGGAAGTCGACATGAGCATGCGTGTAGACGGTGAGATCGTCTCCACCGGAACCGGTTCCGCGTGTCTGGGCGACCCGCTGAACGCGTTGGCGTGGCTGGCCCAGACCGCGCGCGCCCTGGGGGATCCGCTGCGCGCGGGCGAGATCGTGCTCTCCGGCGCGCTCGGACCGATGGCGCCCTTACGTCCCGGCGCGCACGTCCACTCCGAAATCAGCTGCGGCACCAGAACCCTCGGCACCGTCGACTTCATCAGAGAGGAAACCGCATGACCCGCACCAAGGTAGCCGTCATCGGCTCGGGCAATATCGGCACCGATCTGATGATCAAGGTGCTGCGCCTCTCGGACACCCTGGAGATGGCCGCGATGGTCGGCATCGATCCCGCCTCCGACGGTCTGGCTCGGGCGGCGCGTCTCGGGGTGCCCACCACCGCCGACGGTGTGCATGGCCTCATCGCCATGCCCGATTTCGCCGAGATCGACATCGTCTTCGACGCCACCTCGGCGCGCGCGCATCTCGCCAACGCCGAAGCCCTCGCCCCGCACGGCAAACGGCTGATCGACCTCACCCCCGCCGCGATCGGGCCGTTCGTCGTCCCCGCCGTCAATCTCGACGCCCACCTCGACGCGGGCAACGTCAACATGGTCACCTGCGGTGGGCAGGCCACCATTCCGATCGTCGCCGCCATCTCCCGCGTCACGCCGGTCCCCTACGCCGAGATCGTCGCGTCCATCGCCTCGAAGTCGGCGGGGCCGGGAACCCGCGCGAACATCGACGAATTCACCGAGACCACCAGCGCGGCGATCGCCGCGGTCGGCGGCGCCGAACAGGGCAGGGCCATCATCGTGCTCAACCCGGCCGAACCGCCGCTGATCATGCGCGACACGGTGCTCGCGCTCATCGACGATCCGGACCGGAACGCCGAAGACGCGGTGCGGCAATCGATCCGGGACATGGTCGCGTCCGTCGCGGCGTACGTCCCCGGCTACCGGCTGAAGCAGGACATCCAGATCACGCCGCTGCCGCCGGACGCGCCCGTGCGCACGCTGGTCGGCGACCGTCCGGTGACGCACCAGGTGTCGGTGTTCCTCGAAGTCGAGGGCGCCGCCCACTATCTGCCCGCCTATGCCGGGAATCTCGACATCATGACCTCCGCGGCGCTGCGCGTCGCCGAACAGATCGCCCGAGTCAGGGAGGCAGTGCGATGACCCAGGTTTTCCTCCAGGACGTCACGCTGCGGGACGGCATGCACGCGCTGCGCCACCGCATCACCCCGCGAACGGTCGCCACCGTCGCCGCCGCCCTCGACGCGGCGGGCGTCGACGCGATCGAGGTCGCGCACGGCGACGGCCTGTCCGGCGGCAGCCTCACTTACGGACCGGGCAGCAACACCGACTGGGAATGGCTCGCCGCCGCGGCCGAAGCGCTCACCACCGCCCGGCTGACCACCCTGTTGCTGCCCGGCATCGGCACCATCGAGGATCTGCGCCGCGCCTACGAGCTCGGCGTGCGGTCGGTGCGGGTGGCGACCCATTGCACCGAGGCCGACATCGCCGCGCAGCACATCGCCTACGCCCGCGAGCTCGGCATGGACGTCTCCGGCTTCCTGATGATGAGCCACCTGAACAGCCCGGCCGGGCTGGCCCAGCAGGCGCGGCTGATGGAGTCCTACGGCGCGCACTGCGTCTACGTCACCGATTCCGGTGGGCGGCTCACCATGAGCGGTGTGCGCCAGCGGGTGCGCGCCTACCGCGCCGTGCTCGATCCGGACACCGAGATCGGCATTCACGCGCACCAGAATCTTTCGCTGGCCGTCGCCAACAGCGTCATCGCCGTCGAGGAGGGCGTCACCCGGGTCGACGCCTCGCTGGCCGGGCTCGGCGCGGGTGCGGGCAATACGCCGCTGGAGGCCTTCGTCGCGGTCGCCGACCTCACCGGTTGGAAGCACGGCGCGGATCTCGACGCGCTCACCGACGCCGCCGACGACCTCGTCCGCCCGCTCATGGACCGGCCCGTGCAGGTCGACAGGGAGACGCTCGCCCTCGGTTATGCCGGGGTGTACTCCAGCTTCCTGCGGCACGCCGAAAACGCCTCGGCCACTTACGGTGTCGATGTCCGCACGCTGCTCACCGAGGCGGGACGGCGGGGCCTGGTCGGCGGCCAGGAAGACATGATCGTCGACATCGCGCTCGAACTCACGAGGAAGTGAGGCCCGTGGTAGTGCCATCCTTCTCCCGTCGGCGCGCTCTCGGTAGCGCAGCGGCCGGCGTCGCCGCGCTCGCCGCCGCGCCGGGCTTCTCGCCCGCGCGCGCCGAAGCCGTACCCGCGCGCAGGCAGCCCGCGCCGAGCGGTACCTATCGCATCGATCTGCACGCGCATGTCCTGCCGCCGGACTATCGGGCGGCGCTGCTCGCCCACGGCCACTTCACCATCGGCGGCTACCCGACGCCCACGTGGTCGCCCGACGAGGCCATCGCTTTCATGGACTACTACGGGATCCAGGCGCAGGCGCTGTCGGTCTCCGATCCCGGCGTCTCGTTCCTGCGCGGCGCGGAGGCCAACGACCTGGCCCGCTACTGCAACGACTACGCAGCCCAGCTGATCAGGACCCACCCCTCCCGCTTCGGCGCCTTCGCCGTGCTGCCGATGCCGGACATCGCGGCCTCGATCGACGAGGCGATCCACGCCCTCGACACCCTGCGCCTCGACGGCGTGGTGCTGCTCTCGGCCTACGACGGTGTCTATCTCGGCGATCCCCGGTTCGAACCGTTGATGATCGCGCTGAACCAGCGCCGCGCCTTCGTCTTCGTGCACCCGGCCGCCATCCCCGCCGACGCGAAACCCGAACTCCCCCTTCCGGATTTCATGGAGGAGTTCACCTTCGACACCACCCGCGCGGCGACCATGATGATGGTCACCGGCATGACCCAGCGCTACCCGGACATCCGGTTCCAGCTCTCCCACGCGGGCGGCACCGTGCCGTTCCTGTCGCACCGCATCAGCGTCGCCTCGCAGACGGTGCTCGGCGAGCTGTGGCCGCAGGACCTGCCCAAGCCCTCCATTCTCGATATCCAGCACCAGATCTCGCGTTTCTACTTCGACACCGCGCTGAGCGGCTTCCCCGCCGCGATGGCCAGCGTGCTCGCCGTGACGAGCCGCGACCACATCGTCTTCGGCTCGGACTGGCCGTTCAGCGCGGCCACCCTCCCGCAGACCGGCGACCACGACCCCGCCCCCGGGCTCAGCGAGATCTTCGATGCCGATCAGCGCATGGAAGTGGAACGGCACAACCCGCTGCGGCAGCTACCGCGTCTGGCCGAAGCCGTGAACGCCTGACGGGCAACGGAAACGGCGACCGGCTCGGCAGTCTGGAGCGCACAGTGCCGACCCCGCGGCGATTGTCGCCGGTGCGAATCACGCTCCCCAGCGGAACGGTCTGCGGTGATGTGGCCGCGGGCGCTCCGCCCACCGGGGGTTGTCCTCGTCGCGGCGGTAGGCGGCGACCTGGCCCGCCACCGAGAAGCGCAGCCTGCGCGCCTCGCCGAGCACTTCGCCGTCGGCCGCCACCGCTTCCGGATCGCGCACCTGCACGATCAGCTCGGGCACCTGTAGTTCGTTGTAGACCTTGCTGCGCCCGATCGCGGCCAGCAGCAGGGCGAGCACCGCCCTGGTACGAGAGAACCGCAGATCGGCGCGCAGCCAGCGCACGTCGAGCAGGCCGTCGTCGAGTCGAGCGCGGAACGCGGGCACCGCACCGCGCGGATGGTAGGCGCCGTTGCCGATGAACAGGAACCACACGTCGTGCCAGGTCTCGTTCAGCCGGATCCGGACCGGCTGCGCGCGGCGCAGCACGACCACGAGGGCGGCGGCGAACGCGGGCCATTTACCCCACCGCGGTTGCCATTTCTCGCGCAGCCGCACCAGGTCCGGGTAGGCGCCGAGGCTGGCGGTGTTGATCAGATAGTGGGTGCGCGCGCCGTCTTCCGTCTCCAGTTCCACGCTCGCGATGTCGACCGAGACCGCTTCGCCCGCGCCGGTCGCGTCGACCACCTCGCGCAGGTCGTAGACCCCGAGGTCACGGGCGAAATGGTTCAGGGTGCCGGTGGGGACGACGACCAGCGGCAGGTCGTACCGCAGCGCGACGGCCGCCGCCGCGGCGATCGTTCCGTCACCGCCCGCGGCGCCCACCGCCGACGCCCGCTCGGTGCGCGCGGCCAGGATCTCCTCGAACTGCTCGACGCAGTCGCGGCCCGGCTCGGTGCGCAGCACCGTCGCCGCGGGCAGCGCCGCGGCGATGTCGTCGGTCGGATCGTAGTAGGGATCGCCCGAGACCGGATTCACCAGCACGACAAGCCCTTTGCCCTCGACTAGCATCGGCACCTCGCGCACCGCGGTGGCCGCCGCCTCGTCGGACTCGCGCACCGGCCACCAGCGGCGCGAAGCCATCGCCACCCCGGCGCCGACGGCCGCGCCGACGACCACATCCGAGCCCCAGTGCACACCGGTGTGGATACGGGAGTAGGCGACCGTGGCGGCCAGCGGCGCCACCACCACCGCGGTGCGCGGGCTCTCCAGCGCGACGGCCGTGGCGAACGCGACGGCGCTCGCGCTGTGCCCGGACGGGAACGACGAGGAGGTCGGCACCCGGACAAGTCGCCGGTGCGGCGGCAGCAACTGGGCGGCGGGCCTGCGGCGGGCGATCAGCGACTTGAGCACCACGTTGACGGTCACGCTGGTCGCGGCCACGGACACCAAGCCGCGCAGCGCGGCCCGGCGCGTCGCGCCCTGGCGGGTGGCGAGCGCCGCCGCGACGACCGTCCACAGCAGACCGCGATCCGCCGCCCGGGTCAACCGCACCATGCCCCGGTCCACCGCCGACATCGGAATCCGTGCCACCGCACCGGTCACCGCGTGATCCACCTGCTGCACCCGGCGAAAAGTCCGGCCCAACAACGCACTCATTCCGTCGAAAGTACAGCGCCCGCAACATGGCTGCCCGGCACGTTCGACCGAGGCGGGCGCCGCACGCGGGAAAGACGATGCGCCGGGCCCGCCGAGAATCCGCGGAAAAGAATTCGCGGAGGGTGTCGATCCGGCATCTTCTCGTTCGACGTCATCGATGGGAGGGTCGAAGTACGGCCCCGACGGAAGGAGTGATTCGTGAAGTACATGCTGATCATGCGCTCGACGGACGAGGCGCTGGAGGCGGCCGAGAAAGTGCCGTTCGAGGAGATCATCGAGTCCATGGGCAAGTACAACGAGGCCCTGATGAAGGCGGGCGTCGTGGTGGGCGGCGAGGGACTCGCCGAACCCGAACAGGGCTTCGTCGTCGACTACGACGAGGATCCGCCGATGGTCACCGATGGACCGTACGGCGAGACGAAGGAACTGTTCGGCGGATTCTGGATCCTCGACGTGTCCTCCAAGGAGGAAGCGATCGAATGGGCCAAGCGAGCGCCGCTCGGCCCCGGCTCGAAGATGGAAGTCCGCCGCGTCCACGAAATGGAGGACTTCCCCGCGGACAACGAGTGGATTCGCAAAGAGGCCGTGTGGCGCGAAGAGCTCGAGCAGCGCAAGGGCTGACGAATGACCGAGACCGGGCCGGAGCGCCGCGCGAATTCCGATGTGGAGTCGGTGCGGCGCTCGGTCGCGGCGGTCTGGCGGATCGAGGCCGGGCGGATCATCGCGACGCTGACGCGCGCGGTCGGGGATTTCGGCGCCGCCGAGGACCTCGCCCAGGAAGCGCTCGCCGACGCGCTCGCCCGGTGGCCGCACAGCGGGGTGCCGAAGAATCCGGCGGCGTGGCTCACCACGGTCGCGAAACGTCGCGCCGTCGACGGCTGGCGCAGGCAACAGCGGTACGACGAGCGGCTGGCGGCGATCGCGCGCGAACTCGCGACAGAGGGCGCCGAGGGACACGAGCCCGAATTGCCTTGGGACCCCGACGCCATCGACGACGACCTGCTGCGGCTGGTGTTCATCGCGTGTCACCCGGTGCTGTCCAAGCCCGCGCAGGTCGCGCTGACGTTGCGGGTGATCGGCGGGCTGTCGAGCGCGGAGGTCGCCCGGGCCTGTCTGCTTCCGGTGGCCACGGTGCAGCAGCGGATCGTGCGCGCCAAGAAGACCCTCGCCGCGGCCAAGGCGCCCTTCGAGTTGCCGCCGCGGACACAGTTCGAACAGCGGCTCGGCGCCGTGCTCGCGGTGCTGTATCTGATGTTCAACGAAGGGCACACCGCCGCAACGGGATCAGAGTGGATGCGCCCGGAGCTGAGCCGGGAAGCGTTGCGGCTCGGCCGTATTCTCGCGGGGCTCGTGCCACGCGAGCCAGAGGTGCACGGCCTGCTCGCGCTGATGGAGCTGACCGCCGCCCGCTTCCCCGCGCGGCTGGACGCGCACGGCGATCCGGTGCTGTTGGCCGATCAGGACCGGCGGCGCTGGGATCGCGGCGGTATCGTCCGCGGGCGAGCCGCTTTGGCGCGCTGCGACGACCTGGGGCGCGGTCGCGGCCCCTACGCGCTGCAAGCCGGGATCGCCGAATGCCACGCGGTGGCCGCTTCGGTCGCCGACACCGACTGGGAGCACATCGTGCTGCTCTACGACGCGCTCGGCAGGCTGCACCCCTCCCCCGTGGTGACACTCAACCGCGCCGTCGCGCTGTCCATGACCCGCGGACCAGCCGCCGCACTGTCCATCGTGGACGGCTTGATCGCCGACGGCCGCCTCGCCGACTACCACTTGCTGCACGCTACCCACGGCGAACTGCTCGCCCGGCTCGGTCGTCGTGAGCAGGCGCGCACGGCATTTCAGACGGCCGCCCGGCTGACGGAGAACGAACGGGAGCGAATGCTCTTGCTGCGCAAGGCTTCCGCGCGGAACTGAGGGTCGGGTGACGGCTGGCTCGGGCACGACGCCTTCGCCCGCGCGGGCGCGCTGGCCGATATCGATCGACGCTCGACTCTCGTCAATCGACGGGTTCGGAGCCCAGTGGCTCCCGCACGCTGAGCCATCCGTCCATCAGCCCGTGGTATCTGCAGAAGAACGGGTGCGAGCCGACGTCGACCGGCGCGCGGAAGGTGACTGTCTGACCGGGAGCGATGTCGTAATCGAACAGCCCGGGCCGTTTGCTGGTGATGCTGTGCATCACCAGATCGTTGTTCACCACCGTGATCTGCGCGCCGGGCGTGATCGGCGGCGTGCCCGGATAGGTGAGGTTCTCGATCGTCATGGTGACGGCGGGGATCGGCGGCGGGCCGGGCGGCACGACCGGCTCCTCCACGACATCGTTGCCGCACGCGGCCGCCATCGCGACCAGCGACAGCAGCGCGGTCAGCCGGAGCGGCGCGGCCACCCGCAACGACCCGCAGGCCGGTCGCGCCGCGTTCACGGCTGTTCGCCACGGCCGCTGCGGCTGCCCACATAGGCGAGTTCACGCACCCTCCCAATCACCTCGGGCAGAATGCGCACCTCGTCGGGATGGTCGGTCATCGGGTCGAAGAAGTCCGTCCGGTAGTCGCCGGGGTCGGCCGGGTGCAGCACCACCTCGGCGAGCTTGCGCTCCGGGCTGCCGATCGCGCTCGCCCAGAGCACGAACGTGGCGGGCTCGTCACGCAGGTGGTCGGCCAGCTGGTCGAGGGACGGCGTCTCGGGCTGGCGGTCGTCGGGCTCGGCGAAGATCCAGGTCGGCGCGGAGTCGCCGAGGCGATAGGGCATCAGGCAGCCGTATCTGGCCGTGCGCCAGCTGCGCGCGGGGGTGATCACGAAGCGGCCGAGCGCGCTGCGGCCGGTGGTCGCCAGCACGAAGTCCCACGGATGCTCGTCGCGGTCGAGCACCCGCAGCGCGAGTCCGAGCACGTCCGGCAGCCCGGCCGGGGTGCCGATGCCCTTGGACAATCGCGCCAGCACGGCGCGCTCCCCCGTCCCGAACAACCACTCGTACTCGGGTTCGGCGTGCAACCGCCCGGACAGCCGCAACCCGTTCGGATACAAGACCCGAGCGTGGCGCAATCTCGCCACCCGGGAGAAAACACCACGTACGGCATCCGCTGCGAGATCGGTCATCGCGACTCCTTCGATCGGGACGGTCGACACTCACCGTCTGCCCCGCCGCGCGGGCACTAAACGGGCCGACCGGGCGGGTCGCACAGACGATGCAGGGGCAGCCTGGGCAAGCGGAGTGTGGCAGGAGCCTTCGCGTGGGTACTCCGTCATCGATGACAAGTACATCCCAGTTTCCCGAGGCGGTGAGCACGATGACATCGACGCAGGCGCTTCGACCGACCACAGAGACGGTCAGTGTGCGAGTACCAGCGGGGCGCATCGGAGTGACGATGCTGCGCACGACCGTGGAATCGACCGCACTGGTCGCCGACGCCGACGCCGAGGACGCGGCCGAGCTCGGACTGATCGTCGAGGAGGTCGCGCGCGGACTCGTCGACGCCGCCACCGACGGCTCGATGCTCGACTGCACCTTGTCGTGCACCGGCCACGCGGCGCAAGTGCGGCTGTCCGCGACCATCCGCTCCGAACTGCACAAGGATCGCCACGCGGTCGGCTGGCAGATCGTGGACGCGCTGACCAGAGACACCAGGGTGCTCAGATCGAGCTTCGATCAGGCCAAACACGGCTATCCGACCGAAGTCGATTTCGATTGGCAGCCGGGGGCTTCCGCCGCCTGAAAGGACAGCGGCCGACGACAGCGCCGGATCAGGGTGTGACGAAACCTGATTCGTAAGCGACGATCACCGCTTGGGTGCGGTCACGCACCCCGAGCTTCCCCAATACCGCGCTCACATGCGACTTCACGGTCTCGGCGCCGATGAACATCTCCGCGGCGATCTCCGCGTTCGACAGACCCTTGGTCATCGAACGCAACACCGCCGCCTCCCGCTCGGTGAGTCCGGCGCGGTCGAGAAGTTCGCGCGCGCGGGCATTGTCGCGTCCGACCGCGAGCGCGCGCAGGGCGGCGGGGTACAGCAGCGAGTCACCTCCGGCGACCGTGCGCACGGCATTGGCGATCTCGGCGGGACGAGATCGCTTGAGCAGGAAGCCGTCCGCGCCCGCTCGAAGGGCACGATAGACGTAGTCGTCGTTCTCGAAAGTCGTGACGATCAGGATTTTCGGCGGTGCGGGCACAGCGCGCAGCACCGCGCGGGTGGCCTCGATGCCGTCCAGCAACGGCATGCGGACGTCCATGGCGATCACGTCCGGCCGCAGCTTCCCGAGGAGCGGGACGACGGCCGCCCCGTCGCCCGCCTCCCCCACGACCTCGATATCGGGCTGGGCGTCGAGAATGACCCCCAGACCCGCACGGGCCAGTGGCTCGTCGTCGACGAGTAGCACTGTGATCGGCACGCGGCTCACCTCGGCTCGCCCAGCGGCAGCTCGACGCGAACCTGCCAGACACCGTCGGCGGGGCCGGTGAACGCGTAGCCGCCGAGAAGTTCCGCGCGTTCGCGAATGCCACGTAATCCGCCTCCGCCGCCGCTCGGCGACGGGAGTTCGGGCAGCGCGTTGGTGACGTCGAGCTCGAGCCGCTCGGCGCCGACGGCGACCCGGACCAGGGTGGGCGACGGCCCGGCGTGGCGCAGGACGTTGGTCAACGCCTCCTGGAGAATCCGGTAGCCCTCGCGCGAGATCGGTCCGGGGACACGGTCCACCGGGCCGGTGGTGCGGTCCTCGATTCGCGCTCCCGCCGATCTCGCGGACTCGAACAGGCGCGGCGCGTCGGCCAGGGTTGGTCGCGGACCGCCGGGCGCCTCGGAGTCGCGCAGCACCCGCAGGACGCGATCGAGATCGTCGAGCGCTGCTCGGCCGGTTTCCTCGATGGCGGTCAGCGCTCGCGCGGTGAATTGCGGATCGCCCGCGGTGCGCGCCGCCGCGGCCTGGAGCACGGCGGCGGTGAGCGCGTGACCGATCGAGTCGTGCAGTTCGCGGGCGAGACGATTGTGTTCGAGCAGCTGTTCGGTGCGCTGCTCCAACGCCTTCGTCCGCTCCGCCGCCGAAGGACCGAGCAGCAACCCTGCCAGCGCCGTGACCAGTTCGCCGAGACCGACGAGGGTAGCGAGAACGACGATCACAGGCAGCGGCACGAGAACCACATACCACCAGTGTGGTTGCTCGATCCGTACGAGCGCGTCGAGGGTACCGCCGCCCGCTGCGGCAACGAGGTCCGCGCACAGCAGTATCATCGGCACGCTCACAGCGAGCATCACCGCGCTCAGCGCCAGCCGCGCCTCCAGCCACAGCACCGTGCGCCAGCGGTCCGACCACGACGCCGACGGGGCCGCGGCGATGGTCGCCCGGTCCCGATCGTGGGGCAGCAGGAACAGTCGGGCCTGCATGCCTTCGGCCAGCCGCATCGCCGGTATCAATCCGACCGGAACGGCGAACAGGGCGATCACATAGGGCCGTTCGGCGTCGATGAACAACCACACCGCGACAAATGCCAGGGGCAGGCACAGGTGCAGCCCGCGGGAGTAGGTCACCGGGCGGGCCGGCATCGCGGCGAAGGCACGGAGCATGACCTCATCGTGCCAGCCGCCCGCACCCGATCCGCTCCCCCGAGCGGGGGATATCGAACCCACGCGCAGGGGGAGATTCGCGTCCGCTCCGCGACCAGGCTGGAGGCCGTGACCAGCATCGACGTGCATGAGCTGAGCAAGAACTACGGGCGGATCAGGGCGGTCGACGATGTCACGTTCACCGTGCGGCCCGGCGTCGTCACCGGCTTCCTCGGCCCCAACGGGGCGGGCAAGTCGACGACGATGCGCCTGATCCTCGGGCTCGATCGGCCGACCTCCGGCACCGCCTCGCTCGGCGGGCAGTCGTTCGTCGACTCCGGGCAACCGCTCGCGCTGGTGGGCGCGCTCCTCGATCCTTTCGCCGCCCACCCCGCCCGGACCGCGCGCGACCATCTGCTCGCGCTGGCGGTGAGCAACCGCCTCGCGCCGCGCCGCGCCGAGCGCGTGCTCGAGGAAGTCGGCCTCGCCGAGGCCGCGCGCAGGCGGATCAGGACCTTCTCGCTCGGGATGCGCCAGCGGCTCGGCATCGCGGCCGCCCTGCTCGGCGATCCACCGGTGTTGATGCTGGACGAGCCATCGAACGGCCTCGATCCCGAAGGGATCATCTGGATCAGGGAAACGCTGCGCAGACTCGCGGGCGAGGGCCGCACGGTGCTGGTCTCCAGCCATCTGATGGGCGAGACGGCGTCGTTCGCCGATCACCTGCTCGTCCTCGGCCGCGGCAGGGTGCTGGCCGACACGACGCTGGACGATTTCATCGCCACCCACGCGCAGCGCCGCGTCCGGGTGCGCACCGCCACCGGGACACGCGTGCGCGAGGTGCTCACGCGCTCCGGCCTCGATCCTGTCGAGGACGACGACGATCGCTGGCTGGTGCCCGGCGTCCGCGCCGAGGAACTCGGGGCTTTGCTTGCCCGCGAAGGCATTCCGGTGCTCGAACTCGCCGACGAACACGCCTCGCTCGAAAACGCCTACCTCGCCCTCACCTCGGGCGAAGCCGAGTACGCCACCCGACCCACCACCGCGGAGGTATGACCGTGTCGTTCGCGCCCGTACTCCATTCCGAATGGATCAAGACCCGTTCGCTGCCGTCGCTCGGCGGCGTGCTCGCGCTGCTGTATCTGGTCACCGCCGGCTTCTCGCTGGTCGGCAGCGCCACCCTCGGTCGCGAGAAGGCCGCCGATCCAGACTTCGACCCGCTGCTGACGTCCTTCTACGGCGTCAACTTCGGGCAGGTCGTGGCGATCTGCTTCGGCGCGCTCTGTGCCGCGGCGCAGCTCGAGAACAACGGGACGCGGGTTTGGTTGCTCGCCGTGCCTCGGCGCGGCCTGCTGTATACGGCCAACCTGGCCGTCATCGCTGGGGCGACCTTCCTCGTCGGCCTGGCGACCGGGCTCACCTGCGTCTTCGCCGGGCAACCACTGCTCGACGAGAGTCGCCTCACCTTCGACGATCCGGCGGGCCTGCGCGCGGTCGTCGGGTGCTCCCTGTATCTCACGCTGATGGCTCTGCTCGGGGCCGGAATCGCCACTCTCCTGCGGAGCCGCGCCGCAGCCATCGGCGTTCTCATCCCAACCGTGCTGTTGCTGTCGTTCGTCCTCGGCGATGTCGGTGCCGACAGCGGCGTCGTCGCCTTCCTCCCGGACCGCGCCGGTCGCCAGGTCCTCGTGCTCGACCCCGTCGGCCCGCTCGATCCGTGGACCGGGCTGCTCGTCACCGCCGCTTGGTCGGCCACGGCGATCTGGGCGGGGTGGCAGCGGCTGCGGCGACACGACGCCTGAGGTGATGGGCGCGTGCCCGAACCCGCCGCGCCGCATCTCACCGCGCCTTCCGTACCGGACCGCGGCCGGTCCCTCACCCAGCGCCGGCGCGATCGAGGAACCACCGCGCCAGCCAGTCGACTGCGGTGCGGCCGTCGGCATCGATCACATAGCGTCCGTAGCTCTGGTGTGCGCCCGAGGCGACGAAGGCGGTGGCGCTCAACGCTTCCGAGATCAATCGGAGCAGGGCATCGGGTCTCTGCCCGCCGACCGCGCCGAGCACGTTGCGCGTGAGCCGGTGCAGTTCCGCGCCCGCGGCGCCGGTGAGGTCGTCCACGGCCAGTGTCACGAAGCCGAACAATGTCGGGATCACGGCATTCATTCGTGCCGCGATGTCCAGCGGCGCCGCGCCCGCGCCGACGGCCTGGACCACGCCCCACAGATCGTCTTGCAGCAGACTCACCTGACCGACCAGCGCGGGGGTATCGATCTCGGCGAGCGCCCGCACCAGTTGCGCCGCGAGGTGGACCGCGCCGCTGTCGTCCGGGATCAGGCCGAGCAGCCGCGACACCTCACGCAGGTCGTCGCGCACCGTCCACACCAGCGGGGCGAACGCCGAATTGAGTCGCGCGACAAGGTCGTACAGTTCGCGCACGACGGCCGAGAAGTCCACGCCCGCGCCGATCATGGTGGCGAGGCGCACCAGCGCTTCGCCCATCGCGGGCAGCCGCGCGGCGAACTGGACGCTGTCGGCGGCCACCGCCGCGATCCGCCCGATCAGCACCGAGGGCCACCGCTCGGCGAGCACCCGCCACGCCGCGCGCAACGCCTCCTCGGATTCGGTGCGCACCAGCTCGAGCAGCGGCCCGGTCGCGTCGACGACCACAGCGACGACATCGCCTGGCGCAGGGAAAGATTCGGGACCTGGCTCCGCGATCACGTCGAGCGCGTCCAACGCGGCGCCGATATCGGATCGTGCGACGCCGTCCAGCACCGCCGCGGCGAGGCGCTCCGGCGAGCCCGCCGCGCCCGCCGCGAGATCGACTCGCGCCGCGGGATGTTCGTTCATCCAGCGATCCAGCTCACGCAGCGGGCGCAGCGTCGCGCTCAGCCCGCCCGCCGCGGCCGCGAGCCGGGCGGCGGCGTTCGTCCCCACCGCGCCGTATCCACCGAGGCGGTCGATCGCGGCGGGCAGCTCCGCCAGTCGCACGTCGCCGAAATCGGAGGCGAGCAGGGTGTTCAGCGCGGCGGTCGACGAGTCGTTCGCGGTCGCCGGGTCGGCGTCGCTCGGTTGGGCGAGCAACCGTCCGAGGGACGCGAGCAGCGGGTGGGCAGCCACGTCGGTCGAGCAGTACCGGTCTTTGGTCGCGCAGATCTGGGCCGTCACGGCCGACACCGCGCAGAAGCCGCTCGGACGCGGGCCCGCGATGCCCTGCCCGGGGACGGGCGGGCCGATCAGGGTCGCGCCTCCGGTGCCCTGGCGCGGGTCGGCGATCAGGCCCACCGCGAGCACACGGTCCGCGGCGATCGGCGCACCGGTGCAGCCGATCTCCGCGGCCAGGTCACCCATCGCGTCGGCGCCCTGGCTGTATCCGGCGAGGACGAATCTCGTTGCGGGGCAGTCACGCCCGAAGTCGGTGATGGCACGCGAGGCCGCCGCGACGCCGGTCGCCTTGCTGTCGCCGTAGGGCATTCGATCGAACGCCGCGGCCTCGTAGGCCGGGAACCGGAAGGCGAACGAGTCGCCGAGACCGGCCGACAACCCGGTGGCCAGCGGCGCCAGCATGCCCACCGGCGCGGTCTCGTCCGCCCACGGATTCGTCTCCCAGGTTCCGGGCAGGAAGACCCCGGCGACCGCAGGGCAGCCCGGGGCCGCCTCGGCGCGCCCGCCGACCGCACCGGGTACGACGGCGGTGACCACCGCGACCACCGCCGCGATCAGCAGCAGCGGCGCCGCACGCATCCCGTTCGAGACCGCGCCGGTAGGTCCGGATCGATTCACCTGAGCACCTCCTGCCGCTCGGGCCCAGGCCGAGTCCCGAAAATCGCCAACCCATTTCATCAATGAAGGCCTCCCACCCGAGGTGAAACGAGAGAATTTCACACAATTCGGTGCCGAAACCCCATCCGCGCGCCGGAGGGCACCGAAGTCCATACCGTCCAATCAGCGAGGGCCACGCTCGGCTCGTACGACGGAAGCACCAAGCAGCGATGACAATGAAGAACCCGCTGGAACACTCCGAGGCGGACCTGCTCGAGCTGGCCTACCCGTACGCGTTGCATGCCGTGACCGAGGTCGAGCGCCGGCTCATCGAAGAACGACGTGCGGCCGCCGACCGGGTGAGCGCCGCGGAGTTCGACGAGACGGTCGACCAGGTGCGAGAAACGTTGGCGGCGTTGAGCGTTCTCGACGCGCGGACCCCGCCCGCCGGTCTGGAGCACCGATTGATGCGGGCGCTCGACTGCGCCGTCGGTCCGGCGTCCGCTCGCCGGAACCGCGGCCGATCGCGCCGGAACCGGTTCGCCGCCGTGCTGGCGCTGTTGATCGCCCTCGGCGCGGGCGTCGCCGCGGTCACCCATCGCCGATCGCGCCTACCAGGTGTGACCGGCGCAGTGCAGTGGGAGCCCGGACCATCGGCGGCCCGCCGCGCCGGACGAGTCGCCCGGCGCGCCGCTCGCGATCCGGGCCCTGAGCGACCGGCACCGCCGCGATCGCTGCCTAGCCCGTCGGCTCCGAGCAGCCGACGGCGACGCCCGCCTCGGGGCTGACTCGAGAAACGATCAGCCGGCCGAACCGGTCGACTGCCGCCGCGGAGTGTTGTCGATCTCGGCGCTGCGGTGCTCGATCAGCACCGGGTAGGTGATCACGACCTCGGGCGGCCCGATGGTGGGCGGCGGGTAGTCGTAGCCACGGCCGTCCGGGTTCATGACCGGCGGGTGATGCTCCAGTTTGCCGGGAACGGTGACGTGCGGGCACCCGGCGAGGACCGGGGTCGTCGCCTGCGGCCGCGCGTACGTCACGACCGAAACCTGGCCCGCCCCATCCGAACACGTCACGACGGACCGCACCCGGTAGGTGTCGTCGGTGTCGTTGCGACAGCTGAATTGCTTGCACGAGACGCCGGGCGCCAGCTCCTGCGCGACCGCCTGCGGCGCCAGCACCCCGGCCGCCGCCATGACGAAGGACGCGACGCCGAGGCCGAACGTCAACCTTTGACGCATCAGTGAATCACTCCTATCGAAGGGCCCCGACCCGACGGCCAATATACCGACGATCGCCGTGTGCGCACCGTGCCCGCCTTTCACCAGCGGCGTTGCCCGGCAGGAGATTTGGAATTCCGCGCGGGGCGTCACACGGCCGGAGCCAGCTCGCCGAACCACGCGAGGATCTGGGGCAGCGCGAGGCGAACGGTCGCCGAGTGGTCGACGGGCCCGAGATCGACCACGCTCGCCCGGTCGCCGCCGAGTGTCGCGAGGCACAGTTCGGCGTTCGCCGCGGGCACGGCGCGGTCGGCCGAGGAAACGTAGAGCCGCACCGGCGCGCGGGGCGTCCAGTCGCAGGCACGGTCGCTGTCGGTCATCGCGCGCAGCGCCGCGCCGGTCGGGTCGAGCGCGAGGGCCTGGAAGCGCGGGGTCAGCAGTTCGCGCGGGGTGGCGGGCAGTGCGGTGGAGACCGTGAGAACGTCGTGACGACCGTCGAAGAGCTGTTCCACACGCTCGGCGTAGGGCTGCTGGAACGCCTCGCCCGGTTCGTCGTAGAGGTGGTAGATCCGATTCATCGCGGTGAGCCAGTAGGCGATGTACAGCACCGCGGCGCGCGAGGTCATGCGGCCGTCCAGCGCGGCGGGCGCCTGCACCTCGCGGACGGCGTACGGACCGCTCACGGCGGCGACTCCCGCCAGCGTGAAACCGAGGTCCGGCGCGGCGGCCACCCGCTCGGCCAGGGCCATCGCGGCCTGGCCGCCCTGGGAGAACCCGGTGACCAGCAGCGTGTCGTCGAGCTCGCGCCCCTCCCGCTCGGCCACCGTCCGCGCGGCGCGCAGCAGATCCACCGACGCGCTGGCCTCGGTCGGCGCGTGCGCGTACGGGTGCACGCCAGGCCCCTCGCCGAGGCCGAGATAGTCCGGGGCGACCGCTGCGTACCCGGCGGCCGCGAACAGGGCTGTGCGTGCCCGGTCCGTCTCGGCGTCGGCGGAGGGCGCTTCGTCCTTGCGCACGATCGTGCCGTGCGCGTAGCTGACGACCGGCAGCCTGCGCGCCTCGGTGCGCGGCAGGACCACGAGGCCGCTCGCGGTGGTGTCGGCGCCGTCGGGCGCCGAGGTGCGATAGACGACCCGGTAGGCGTCGACGCCGTTGCGGACCGGGGTCTCGATCGCCCATTCGTCCAGGTACGCGGCCGTCTGCTCGGTCGTCGTGCCGAGCACCGGCGTCACCGAGACGACCTCGCCGGGCGACCCCGCGACGCCGCCGCGCTGCGCACCGCACGCCACCAGCCCGGCCAGCAGCAGGACCAGCGCCGACACGAGCGCCACCGAGGACCGAAGCGCCCGCCTCGGCGCAGCCGCCTTCGTAGCCATCAGCCCACACTCCCACCACGAGCGGGTAATGCGCCACCGACCGGCGGAATCAGGAGTGCCACCTCTCTCGGCGTTCGCAAACCAGGCGCCGTACGGGACGTGCCTCCGAAAAGTTTCCCTCCCGAAATGCTGACGTCCGCTAAAATTGTGGCTACCTGGAATCAGAAGTGGGTCGACGTCCTGACCGCGTGATCTCGTTCGGGGGCAGGAAGTCCAAGGGGTTCTCCCGTCGGTCCTGTGCAATGGAGCACGCCGCGATGGCTCGCGGCCCGACCACGTATGCGCCCGGCCCACCTGCCGAGGAGGCACGCATGGTCGACAACGCCGCAACCGAGCAGTCCGAACCCGATCCCGCCGTCGTCATCTGGCCCGAACCCAGTCGGCTCGACGCCTGGTGGCAGCGCGTCATGTTCGGATCGAGCGCTCGGCCGGCCACCCCGCGCGAGTCACGGTACGGCACCACGCGGCAGTAGCCTTTTCCACGCATTTCGACCGCTCCGCGCCCGGAGCGTCGCTCAGCTCGGCTCAGAGACGTCGACGAGCGGTTCTTCGGGGTACGTCGCGTCCGTCATCGAGTCGTCGAGCACCATCCAGCTCGCCCGAGCGGGACCGAATGCGTTGCGCGCGTTGGAGATCACCGTCTCGGCCAGCACCCGGTTGCCGGTCGCGCCGACGATCGCGCCGATGCCCGCCGGGATCACCCGCCCGAACGCGAGCACACTGCGTTTGGCGATGGCCGGCACGACGATTCGCTCGAGCACGTCCTCGTTCAGGCTCGACACACCGGGAATCCGGTTCGCGAGCTCGGTGGCCCAGTTCTTGGCCGCGTTCGCGGTGTTCTTGCCGACGAACTGGACGCCGCCGGGTCCGAACACGATGCCGGACACCAGCGCGGTCTCGCGCGCGATCTCATCGGGTTCGACACCGTGGATCGCGGCGGCGGTGAGCGCGTAGAGCAGCGACGCCTCGACGAAGAAGACCGTCTCCACACCCATCGCCGCCAGGCCGGTGACCACGCCGATCCCCGGCACGGCAGCGCAGACGCCCACCGCGGCGCCGCTCGCGGTCACCGCGAGGAGATAGTGCCGCCGCACGCGTTCGAGAACCTGCTCCGGCGTCTCGTCTGGATACGCGCCGCGCAGCCAGTCTTCGTACCGTTCGACCAGCGGCGTCTGCGCTCTCGCGCTCTTGTCGATCGCCGACAGCACGATCTTGTCCACCCGTTCCCGGATCATCGACCACGACCTTCCTGCGTCCGCCCGCGGGCGGAGCGACGAAATACGACTGGTGAGGGATACCTCGAATCCGCGATTACTCACGGCGAAGTGTGCCTTGTCATAGCCGATCGATCCATCTCTTGCCCGTCGTGGCGTCGAACGCGTCGGCTCGTGGCACGACCGTGACCGCTTCGCGCGCACCGCGCAACACAGCGTGACCTCGGCGGAATTACGACCTGCAACACCTTCTGTCTGCGTAAATTCGGTAACGACACGATGTCTTTCACCCGAAACGGGCTGGTGCAGCAAATTATTGGCTTACGCTGGAACAGCCTTGGTAGCCCCGAGGTTGCAGGGTGGGTCGCAATGCCCCCAAAGCGCCCACCATCGCCGTGCAGGTCAGCTGGGACCAGGGTCCCGGCTTCAGCCCGAATCCCATCTGGCCCGCCGGAATTCCGCTCTTGATACGGTCGTCCGATGGAGGATGCCGAGGAACTCCTCGCCGCCGTCGTCACCTGGGCACGGCAGGACGACCGGATCACCGCACTCGTGCAGACCGGATCGCGCGGCCGCGGCGACCGAATCGACCGATACTCCGATCTCGATCTGGAGATCATCACTCCGCACTGGCCGGAATTCTTCGCCGACCGGAGCTGGCTGCACCGCTTCGGCGACGTCCTGCTGGCCGTGTCCTTCGAGGACGAGAACGAGGACGAGGCGACGGACCACCCGTGGCCCGCTCCCCTGGTTGTCGTCTACGCGGGTGGTCGCAAGATGGATGTCACGATCGCGGGCGAGGAACGCCTCACCGGCATGATCGAGCACGGACTCGACGAGTTGTACCAGCGCGGCTTCCGCGTCCATCTGGACCGCGCGGGCCTCGGCGCGCGGCTGCCTGCGCCCACCGGGGAAACCCCGAAGCCCGCGCTGCCCGATCTCGCCGAATTCACCGCGGTCACCGACGAATTCCTCTTCGAGGCCACGCAGGTGCCGATCTACCTGAACCGTGGCGAGCTGTGGGTGGCGAAGTTCCGGGACAACACCATGAAGGAGTGCCTGCTCCTCATGCTCGAGTGGTACGGGGCGAGCGACCCGGACCGTCCGCGCTACACCTGGTACATCGGCCACCACATGGACGAGTGGCTGCCCGCCGACCTGTGGCGGCGGGTGCACGAGACCTTCGGCCGCTTCGACGCCGACGACGCGCGGCGGGCGCTGGATGCCACGGTCGACCTGTTCGCGGAGGTCGCCGCCGAAGTCGCCGCCCGGCTCGGTTTCCCCTGGCACGGCGAACCCGTCGACGGCGTGCGACGACTGCTCGCCGAGTACCGGACGCACCGCTGAGCGGCCTTGGCCGGTGGGGCATTCAGTAGGCGCGCGCCCGATCCGCCCACGCCGCAGCGATTTCCGGCGCGAGACCGCGCGGGAACGAGACACGGCCGGGATCACCGTCGGACGTATAGCGCAGGCTCGGGTCCCGGGCGAGCCGGTCCAGCCAGTGCGCCGAATCGAACGGAACCTCTCCGCGCCCTGACCTGATCCGCGGAACACCGGCGGGATCGATCGCACCGTAGGGCGAGGGCGCGGGTTCGGCGCCGACCAGCATGACGGCCGCGAAGGAGTAGGGCGTGCCGTCCCATTCGCCCGCGGCGGCGAGCCGCCGGTCGGCGGGAAAGACGCCCAGCGGCAAGGCCATGGTGCGTACCGGGGCACCCGGTGCGGCCGCGGCGACGGCGCGCAGGTTCTGCACCAATTCGCGTTGCACTCCGGCCGCGTCCAAGCGGGACAGGTTGGCGTGCGATGCGGTGTGCGCGCCGAGGTCGTAGCCGTGTCCGGCGAGCCAGGCCAGCGCGCGGCGGCCGTCGCCGAATGCCTCGTTGTTCACGTAGAACGTCGCGGTCGGGCGGAAATCCGGGTGCGCGGCACCGAATTCCTCGAGTATGCCGACGGCGCTGTCCGGCGCGGGGCGTCCATCGCCGGTCAGGGTGAGCTGGCTGACCGGCGAATCGTCGAAGGTGAGCACCACCGGGTGCGTGCCCGCCGGGATGTCGATGGCGCCGGAGACGTAGTCCGCGGCGGTGACCGGGCGGTAGCCCTCGCGGTACAGCCGCTCGAGTTCCGCGCGGAATTCCTCGGGCGTCTGGTCGTATTCGCCGGCGGGGTGCGCAGTCACCTGGTGGTACATCAGCACCGGGACGAGCCCGAGCTCGTTCGCGCCGACGGCGACTGGGTCCACCGGCGGGGGCGTGGGTGCGGCGGGGGCCGGGCTGGAAACCACGGCGGGCGTGGTGGATTCGGCCGCGCCGCACCCGAGCAGCAGCGCGAACGTCAGCACCGACAGTGCGCATCGATACGCCAACGCGCCAAAGCTCGCCATCGGCTCACCGTACGCGGGCAATGTGCCGAATCAGCGACTTATGGGCGAAATGCCCGACATCGGGCCGCGCCGCCGTGGATAGTAGGGAAACTCGAGTCGAAAGTTGGTGCGCGCGTTGCTCAGACGTGTTCCGGATCCCCGCGCTCGGCGGCTCGCTGCGATCGCGGTGGCCGTCGTCGGGTCGATGCTCGCCGCCGCGGTCCTTGTCGCGGCGTTCCGGCCTGCCGCCGAACGGTTCACCGTGACGGGGCTGCCCGCCGGCGTCGTCGGCGCCGCGGCCGCGCCGGAGCTGGCGCTGCGCGTCGACGTGGCGGGCCACGACCCGAACTCGGTCCGTCTCGAGCTCGACGGCACGCCGGTCGAGGGCGTGGTCGAGGGCGACGACGTGGTCTACCGCCCGGGTGTATTGCCGGACGGCGCGCACGAATTCACCGCGAAGATCCCCGCGGGCGGCCCGCTCGGCTTCCTGCGCTCCGATCCCGGCGCCACCGAGTCGTTCACGGTGGATTCGACGCCGCCCACGGTACAGCTGGACCGGACCGAGCCCGTGCGCTCCTACCGCGAGCCGGTCACGCTGCGCGGCAAGGCGATCGGCGCGCAGCGCGTCTCGGTCGGCGACGTCTCGGCGCCGACCGGCGAGAACGGCGCCTTCGAGATCACCCTGCCGCGCGCGCCGAGCGGTGCCGAGCTCGTCGCGGTCGACGCCGCGGGCAACACGACGCGAACGCCCCTCACGGCGATCGTCGAGCTGCCGAGGATCAGGGCGGTGCACGTCACCGCGCACGCGTGGTCGCACGAAGGGCTGCGCGAGGGCGTGCTCGACCTGGCCCGCGCCGGACGCATCGATACTGTCCAGCTCGACATCAAGGACGAGGACGGCGTCGTCGGCTACGACTCCCAGGTGCCGCTGGCCAGGGAATCCGGCGCCGCCACGGCGATATACGACGCGCGCGCCGCGCTGACCCGGTTGCACGAGATGAGCCTGCGGGTGATCGGCCGGATCGTGGCGTTCCGCGACCCGACACTGGCCGAATGGGCCTGGCACGCGGGACGGACGGATTGGGTCGTGCAGAATCCCGGGGGCCAGCCGTATTCCAGCAAGTACGGGGCGATCGCCTTCACCAATTTCGCGCACCCGGAGGTGCGCAAGTACAACATCGATCTCGCGGCCGAAGCGGCGGCGCTCGGGTTCGACGAGATCATGTACGACTACATCCGGCGTCCGGACGGCAGCCTGTCGAGCATGGCGTTTCCCGGCGCGACGGTCGACCCGATCGTCTCGATCGCGGAGTTCCTGCGCGAGAGCCGGGATCCGGTGCACGACGCGGGCGCTTTCCAGAGCGCCGCGGTGTTCGGCATCGCCGCCACCCGGCCGGATCAGATCGCCCAGGACATTCCGATGATGGCCGCGCACCTCGACTACGTGGCGCCGATGGTCTATCCCTCGCACTGGAACTCGGGCGAGTACGGGGTCGCGAACCCGAATGGGCAGCCGTACGACATCGTGCTGCGCTCGCTGGAGGATTTCCGCCGGATCACCGAGGGCACCGGCGCGAAGGTCGTGCCGTGGCTACAGGACTTCAGCCTGGGCGTCACCTACGGTCCCGCCGAGGTCCAGGCCCAGATCGACGCGACCGCGGCCGCCGGGATCGACAGCTTCGTGCTGTGGAGTCCCGTCGTGCGGTACCACCTCTGAGCGCACCCCAAGGATTAGGCGCGACCTGCGCGGAATCATTGTCGCGCCGCGTCGGCCACGCGATAGTGCTTGCACGTCCGATTTGCCGCCGACACACGGGAGGTTCCCCATGGGTGAGCCCTATTCGTCGCGGGCAATGATCGTCTCCCTGCCGCTGACGCGTCGCCGCACGGTGGATCTCATGCGCGTCCCGCACGGAGTCTGTCGCCGCTGAACGGTGGCGCTTCGCCGCGCCACGCCCCTCGATCAGGTAGCCCTTCCCACGCTCACCTGCCGTACCGGCATGCCCTCGTCCGGTGGTGAGCGCATTCAGAAAGAACCGAAAGATGTTGTCCCTGAATCGACGACCGCGGGTGATCCGCGCGCTCGCCGCCGTCTTCGCGATCCCCACCGCCGTGGCGGTCCTGGCCGGGTGCGGCTCGTCCGAACCCGCCACCACCGCCGACGGCAAAACCGTGCTCCGCTACCAGGGGTCCACCGGCCAGGTCTCGGCCTTCGAATTGGCGGCCGATCTCGGCTACTTCTCGGAAATCGAGCTGCACTGGGAAGGCGACACCACCAGCGGGCCCGCCAATATCCAGGCCGCGGCCACCAAGCAGATCGAATTCGGCAGCGCCTTCAACGGCGCCGTCGTGAAGCTGGTGTCAGGCGGCGCGCCGGTCACCTCCGTGCTGAGTTCCTATGGCGCCGACGAACTCTCCTACACCGGCTACTTCGTGCGCGACGATTCCGGCATCACCTCTGCCCGGGATCTGATCGGCAAGAAGGTCGGAATCAACACCCTCGGCGCGCACCACGAGTTCGTCACGCGCGAATGGCTGCATCGCGAGGGGCTGAGCGATCAGGAGATCAAGCAGGTCGAGCTCGTGGTGGTGCCACCGGTGAACACCGAGGAAGCGCTGCGCAACAAGCAGATCGACGTGGCCGCACTCGGCGGCGTGTTCCGGGAGACCGCCGTCGAGCGCGGCGGCATCCACCCGCTCTTCGCCGACAAGGCGATCTTCGGCGAGTTCGACTACGGCACCTACGTTTTCCGCAACGACTACATCCAGCAGCACCCGGCGGCGGTGCGCGACTTCGTGCAGGGCACGGCCCGCGCCACCCGCTGGCTCCAGGTGACGCCGCGCGACCAGGTGCTCGCCCGCTTCGAATCCATCATCACCAAGCGCGGGCGCAACGAGAACACCGCACTGCTGAAGTACTGGCGCAGCCCCGGCATTCCGGTGCCCGGCGCGGTGATCGCGGAGAAGGAACTGCAGATCTGGATCGACTGGCTGGTCCGCAACGGCGACCTGGCCCAGGGCAAGCTCTCGGCGAAGGACCTGTTCACCAACAAGGACAACCCGTACGCGAACGGCACCTACGGACCGACCACGGGCCCGACCGGAGAGGTGGTGGCAGCGAAATGACCGGCACCGCAGTCAAACTCCGCCTCAGCGGGGTGAGCAAGCAGTTCGCGATCCGCGGCTCGCAGGAACAGTTCACCGCGCTGGAGGACATCTCGCTCGACCTGCGCGAGGGCGAGTTCCTCGTGCTCGTCGGCCCCAGCGGGTCGGGCAAGTCGACGCTGCTGGATCTGCTCGGCGGGTTGAGCAAGCCCACTTCGGGACAGCTGCTGCTGGACGGCAAGCCGATCACCAAACCCGGCCTCGACCGCGGCATCGTGTTCCAGCAGTACGCGCTGCTGCCGTGGCGCACCGCGCGGACGAACATCGAGTTCGGGCTCGAGGCCAAGGGACTGCGCCGGGCGCAGCGCCGGGAACTGGCCGAGCACTACCTGGAACTGGTCGGACTGGCCGGGTTCGGCGACCGCTACCCGCACGAGCTGTCCGGCGGCATGAAACAGCGCGTGGCCATCGCGCGCAGCCTCGCCTTCGACCCCGAGGTGCTGCTGATGGACGAGCCGTTCGCCGCGTTGGACGCGCAGACCCGGGAATCGTTGCAGGACGAGCTGTTACGCATCTGGAAGGCGACCGGGAAGACGATCTTGTTCATCACCCACGGCATCGACGAGGCGGTCTACCTCGGACAGCGGGTCGCGGTGCTGACCTCGCGGCCGGGGCGGGTCAAGTCGATCCTCGAGATCGACATCGACCGCGAATCCGGAGCCGACATCCGTTCCGGCGAGCGTTTCCGCGAATACCGGCACGCGATCTGGGAGCTGTTGCAGACCGAAGTGAGTCGCGCGCAGGGAATCGAACGCGCGGAGATCGGCTCCGCGGGCAACGAGAGGAGGCACGCCCATGTCTAGCGCAGTGCCGGTCTTGGAGAAGACCGCAGGCCACAGGGCCGAACCGAAGATATCCACGCCTGCCCGACCGGCGCGCGTGCGTCCCGCACAAGCGTCCCGGTTGCTCGCCGCCGCCGTGCGGCTCGGCTGGCGCCTGCTGAAACCGACGATCGTCATCGCGCTGTTCCTCGCGCTGTGGGAGAGCGCGCCGCGGGTCGGGCTCGTCGACGAGGTGTTCCTGCCGCCCTTCTCGGTCGTGGTGCAGGCGTTCGCCGATCTGGTGGCCAGCGGCGAGATGTGGGAGCACGTCTCCACCAGCCTGACCCGCTCGCTCAGCGGTTTCACCTTGGCGCTGCTGGTCGCCATCCCGGTCGGCATCGGCATCGCCTGGTACCGGCCGGTAGCCGAGTTCCTGAATCCGATCCTCGAACTGTTCCGCAATACCGCTGCGCTGGCCCTGCTTCCGGTCTTCGTGCTGATCCTCGGCATCGGCGAGACGTCGAAGGTCGCGCTGGTGTTCTACGCGAGCTTCTTCCCGATCCTGCTGAACACCATCACCGGCGTGCGCACCGTCGACCCGCTGCTGATCAAGTCGGCGGTCTCGCTCGGCTTCGGACCGCTGCGGCTGTTCCAGAAGGTGGTGCTGCCCGCCGCGGTGCCGTCGATCTTCACCGGTGTCCGGATGGCCGCGGCGTCCTCGATCCTGGTGCTCATCGCCGCCGAAATGGTCGGCGCGCGCGCGGGACTCGGCTATCTCATCACCGCCGCGCAGCAGAACTTCCAGATCCCGAACATGTACGCGGGCATCCTCGCCATCTCGCTGCTCGGCCTGACCTTCAACTGGATCCTCGTCGCACTCGAGCGCCGCTTCTCCCGCTGGCGCAACCACTCCTGATCGTGCTCTTCCGAAAGAACGCAGAACCCCACCATGTCCGAACCTCGTAAGACCTTTCACCTCAATGCCTTCCTGATGGGCGTCGGCCATCACGAAGCCGCGTGGCGGCACCCGCGCACCGACGCGCGCCGGGTGCTCGACGTCGCGCACTTCCAGGAGCTCGGGCGCATCGCCGAGCGCGGCAAGCTCGATTCCGTCTTCTTCGCCGACGGACTCGCGGTCGGTCCGCAGATCAAGCGCAACACGCTGGCCGTCTTCGAGCCGGTGACCCTGCTGTCGGCGATCGCCACGGCGACCGAGCGGATCGGGCTCATCGCGACCGCGTCGACGACCTACAACGAGCCGTTCAACCTGGCCCGCGTCTTCGCCTCGCTGGATCACCTGAGCGGCGGCCGGGCCGGCTGGAACATCGTCACCTCGGGTAACGAGCAGGAGGCCCTCAACTTCGGGTACGACGGCATCCCCGAGCACGCGCGCCGCTACGAACGCGCCCAGGAGTTCGTCGACGTCGCCGTTCAGCTGTGGGACAGCTGGGAATCGGGCGCGATCGTGCTCGACGAGGAAACCGGGTTGTTCGCCGACCCGGACCGGGTGCACACCATCGATTACGCGGGCGAGCGGTTCCGCGTCCGCGGCCCGCTCAACTCGCCGCGCAGCCCGCAAGGGCGTCCGCTGCTGGTGCAGGCCGGTTCGTCGGAGAGCGGCAAGGAGTTCGCCGCCCGGTACGCCGAGGCGGTGTTCACCGCGCAGCGCACGCTCGAGGAGGGACAGCGGTTCTATCGCGACCTGAAGTCGCGGCTGCCCAAGTACGGGCGCTCCGCCGACGAGTTGAAGGTGCTGCCCGGTCTGGTGCCGTTCATCGCCGACACCCCCGAGCGGGCGCGCGCACTCGAGCAGGAATTCACCGATCTCATCTCCCCCGACTACGCGCTGCGCCAGCTGTCCAGCCTGCTCGGCGTCGACCTGACCACGCACGCGCTGGACGCGCCGCTGCCCCCGCTGCCCGAGGAGAGCGAGATCGAGGGCGGCCAGAGCCGATTCACGCTCGTCAAGGAACTCGCCGAGCAGGAGGACCTCACGGTGCGCCAGCTCATCGGCAAGCTCGGCGGTGGGCGCGGGCACCGCACGTTCGCCGGGACCCCGGAGCAGATCGCCGACGAGCTGCAGACCTGGTTCGAGAACGGCGCCGACGACGGGTTCAACATCATGCCCCCGTACCTGCCCGGCGGACTCACCGACTTCGTCGACCGGGTGGTGCCGATCCTCCAGGAACGCGGGCTGTTCCGCACGGAGTACACGGCGACCACGCTGCGCGGGCACTACGGGCTGGAGCCGGTGGAAAGCCAATTCGCGCGGGAAACCGCGCGGGCGACCGCCTGAGCTCGCAGCGAATCACCGATGCCATGCCGCTGATCCGACGACTCGAGGTCGACTACATGCGCATGGGCAGCAGCAACTGTCGCCCTGACCGCCGCCCATCGCCGATCACCTCCCGAAAGACACGATCATGACCACCGTCAGCGAAGCCCCGACCACCGTCCACATCGCCCCTGTCGCCGGGCACATCGGCGCCGAGGTCACCGGCGTCGATCTGCGCGCCGATCTCACCGACCAGCAGGTCGCCGACCTCACCGCCGCGCTGCACGCGCACAAGGTGCTGTTCTTCCGAGACCAGCACATCGGCCACGCCGAACAGATCGCGTTCTCCCGGCGCTTCGGCTCCGTGACGCCCTCGCACCCCTACGACGACGACGCGCCCACCGAGTTCCCGGAGATCCTCGCCGTGGACAGCCGCCTGTACGAAAAGCGGTTCGGCGTGCGCAAATTCAGTTACACCAACCACTGGCACACCGATGTCTCGCCGCTGATCAACCCGCCCGCCGCCTCGCTGCTGCGTGCGGAGATCGCACCCGAGCGCGGCGGTGACACCAGCTGGACCAATCTGGCCGCCGCCTACGCGGGCCTACCCGAGTCGCTCCGTACCTTCGTCGACGGCCTGCGCGCCGAGCACCGGTTCGGCGGCAAGCAGCCCGCCTGGCAGGAGGACAGCGACTACGCGAAGAAGGTGGCCAAGGCGCCGCTGGTGACCGAACATCCGGTGGTGCGGGTGCATCCGGTGACCGGCGAACGCATCCTGTTCGTCAATCCCGGCTTCACCACCCGGATCGTCGGACTCAGCCCGCGCCAGAGCGACGCGCTGCTGAAGCTGCTGTTCGACGAGCTGTCCGATCCCGCCTACACCGTCCGATTCCGTTGGGAGAAGGGCAGTCTGGCGTTCTGGGACAACCGGGCCACCGCCCACCTCGCCCCGGGCGACCTCGCGCACCTCGACGTCACGCGGGTGCTGTACCGCACCACGCTCGAAGGCGACATCCCGGTCGGTGTCGACGGCGCGCCTTCGACCTCGATCGCGGGCGACAAGTTCGTCGGGGCCTGATCCCGAGCCGCGAGGCCCCGCGCACGGACCTCCGGTGCGCGGGGCCTCGGGCTTTCGCCGCCATCAGAGCAGCCCGCGCCGCCGCAGATCGCCGACGTACTTCTCGATCAGCGCCGGCGACAGGTGCGGGATGTCCTCGGCGCCGGGAAGTTCGAGCGATCGAACCGCGGCGCGGAAGTTCTCGGCGGGCAGGGCCGCGCCGCGCAGGGGCGGCGCAGGCCGCCGGTACGCGTGCAGCAGCGGCAGCAGGGTGTGGGTGCGCTGACGCTCGGGAAGGGTGCGCAAGGCGGACTCGAAACGGGTGAGCCAGTCGTCGTAGTCGGCGATGCGGTGGATCGGGTGCCCCGCCTCGATCAGCCAGTCGACGAAGGTGTCCAGGGAGATCCCGTCGTCGTGCGGGTTGAGCACGTCGTAGCTGTGGAAGCCGTCGGTGGCCGCGGCGCCGAGCCCGGCGATGGTGGCGGCGGTGAAATCCGCGGGCAAGCCGTCGTAGTGGGCGCGCGGGCGCTTCCCGTCGGTGTCGGTCCGGTAGAAGGATCGGGGGGCGATGCCGGTGGCGAGCAGGCTGAGCAGCAGCCGGGTGAACATGTCGGGCACGTTGAGCTGACCTGCGTACCGGCTGTGCGCCAGGATCATGTCCGAGCGGAAGACTGCGACCGGCAGCCCGAACCGGGAATTGGCTTCGCGCAGTAGCACTTCGCCCGCCCATTTGCTGGTGCCGTACCCGTTGGCGTAGCTCTCGTCGATCACCCGGACCGAGCTCATCTCGCGAATGTCGCCGTCCTCGGCGAACTTCGACGGATCGATCTGCGCGGCGACCGCCACCGTGGAGAGGTAGTTGACCGGCTTGCGGCGCGTGGTCAGCGCCAGCCGGATCAGTTCGGCCGTGCCGACCACGTTGGGGCCGAACAGCTGCCGGTAGGGCAGGACGTGATTGACCAGCGCTGCGGGATGCACGACGAGGTCGACTTCCGCGGCGAGCCGCCGCCAAGTCGCCTCGTCCACACCGAGATTCGGTTCGCCGATATCGCCCGCGAGCACCTCGAGGCCGCGTTCGGCCAGCTCGTGGAAGCGATCGAGCAGTTCGGCGTCGCCGGTGTCGAAGACCTCGTCGAGCCGTTTGCGCGCGGCGTACCCGTCGGCGCCGCGCACCAGGCAGATCAGTTTGCCGCCAACGGTACTCAGCCGTTCCAGCCATTCCAGACAGAGGAAGCGGCCGAGGTAGCCGTTGGCTCCGGTGAGCAGCACCGTCCTGGCCGGACCGGTGGCGAGGGGCAGGTCCCCCGCGGCGGACAGCGTCGCCGGATCGAGGAACGCTTCCAGCGTGAGTTGCGCGGCGGTGACCCGGCCGGTGTCACCGTGCACGTCGACGAAGCTCGGCCGCTGCGCGGCGCCGGATCGGGCGGTGTCGATGTATTCGGCAAGTCCGCGCAGATCGTTCGCCGGGCTGGTGACCACGCCGACCGGCACCTCGACGCCGAAAACCTCGCCGAGCAGGTTCGACAGCGACAGGGCCGACAGCGAATCGCCGCCGAGATCGGTGAAGTGCGCGTCCGGGCGGATGTCCGCGCCCGCGCAGCCGAGCAGGGCGCGGGTCGCCCGGCCGACGATCTCCAGCACCGGTCGCGTCGCGGCCTCGTGGCGCAGCATGAGCAGTTCCTCGTTCTGGGCGGCGGCGAGATCGGCGTAGAGCTGTTCCAGGCGTTCGCCGTATCGCTGCTTCAGCTTGGGGCGCAACAGCTTTCCGATACCGGAGAGCAGCCCGTTCGCGGTGCTGAACGGTTCGGTCTCGATGAGGAAATCGCGCGGGATCTCATAGGAGTTCAGTTCCGCGTCCTTAGCGACCTGCTGCAACGATTCACTCAGCGCCGCCGCGAGTTCCGCGCCCTCCCAGCGGGCCAGCGCGTCAGCGGTCGGCACGATCACCGCGAGCAGATAGGCGCGCTCGCTGCTGCCGTGCACGAAGATCTGCCGCACCAGCGGGCTGCCCGCGAACACCGCCTCCAGCTTGGCGACCGTCACGAATTCGCCCTGGGACAGCTTCAGCACATTGTTGCGGCGATCGACGTAGATTAGGCGATCCGGACCGAGCTCGGCGACGATGTCGCCGGTGCGGTAGAAGCCATCGTCGTCGAAGATCTCGGCATCGAGCTCGGGGCGCCGGTAGTACCCGGCGATCATCGCGGTCGTCTTCAGCAGCAGCTCGCCGCGCGGATGCGGCGAATCGGTATGGAAATAGCCGAGTTCCGGCACGTCGACGAGCTTGTAGTCGAGCACGGGGGGCCTGCGCACGATCGTGTCGATGACCAGTCCGCCGCCCGCCTCGGTCGAGCCGTAGCCGTCGTGCAGTTCCATGTCGAGCACGGACTCCACGAAAGTCTTCATCTCGGCGGCCAGCGGCGCACTGCCGCACATCGCGGTCATGTAGCGACCGCCGAAGAAGTCTTCCCGGAGTTCGGTTCTCACCGCTTCCTCGAGGTCGGCGGACGGGATGTCCCCATCCGCCCTGCGGTCGAGCTCGCTCTGATAGCGCTGAAAGACCATGTCGCACACGCGCGGCACGAAGAACAGCTCGGTGGGCCGCACCAGGGCGATGTCCTCGAACAACGTCGACATATCGCTCGCCGCGGTGAAATACGCCGTGCCGCCGCGGGCGAGCACCCCGTACAGGCTCATCCGGCCCGCCACGTGACTCATCGGCATGTAGTTGAGGTTGATCGACGCGACCAGCGGCTGGGCCAGCCACATCGCGGTCACCAAGGCTCCCGTGTACATCGCGCCCTTGGGCGTTCCGGTGCTGCCCGAGGTGTAGATGAGCAGGGCGAGCTCGTCGTCGGGATCGTGCAGCGGCGCGGGCGGGAGTCCGCGGCCACGCGCGACGATGTCGTCCAGGGTGTCGATCACGATCGAGGAGGCGGACAGGCGGCGGCGGGCCGATTCCAGCGCCTCCCGGTGATCGTCGTCGCCAGGGTGGTAGTCGAACACGATCAGGCGCTCGGGCGGGTGACCTTCGAGCACACCGGTCACGGCGTGGTCGAGCAGGTCGAGGCTGGTGGCGAGCACCCGAGGTGCTGTCTCGGCGAGGATGGGCCGCAACTGCGCGACGGAGGCACCGGATTGCAGCGGCACCGCGACGGCGCCGAGATGCACGCAGGCGAGATCCAGGACGGTGTACTCGGCGCTGGTGAAGCCGAGGATGGCGACGAAATCGCCCGCGCGCACCGAGATCTCGTGATGCCAGTGGGCGGCGACCGCGCCCACCCGCGCCCACACCTCGCCGTAGGTCACGGTGTCGAAGGTCGGCAGCAGCCGCGTCGTCCGGCGGCCGGTCCGCGGGTCGGTGCTCAGCTCCACCGCTCGCTGCCCGAGCGCGGGGCGCTCGGCGTAGCCGGTCATGACGGTCTCCACGATCCGCGGCAGCCGCGTTCCCGGCTGCCGGATCAGTGCACTGATCTCCCGGGTCGGCGCCGCGTCCCGGATCTGCCGATGCTCGGCATACAACCGCGCGATCCGCTCGGTTTGTCGCGCGACCTGTGCTTCGTCCGCCATTGGTCCGCCTCCACGATGAGCCATCGGTCCCCACCCGACACGTTAGCTCAACTAAGGATCTCGGTCACGGGTTCCTCGAAGCCCGAGACCGCATCGTCACTCCCGCTCGGTCAGAGCGGGGTGATGCGGGCGACCGCGCGCGCTTCGTCGCCGACGGCGAGCCAGGCGTCCAGGGTGTCGCCGGCGCGACGGCCGACCACCCGGACCTGCTCGCCGGATTCGAGCGGCTTGGCGTACTCGATGATCACCCGGTACGGGGCCGCGAGCAGGTCGGCGTGCCCGGCCAGCAGTTCCTCGAGCGCACCGAGGTATACCGCGTTGTTGACGTGGTCGAGCACGTCGATGTCGGCCACCCGCAGCGGGAACGGCAGCACCTCGACGTCGGCCGACGCCGCGTCGGGCATGGATTCGGTGAGGGCGGCCCGCCAACGCAGGCGATGCTCGCTGGTACCGGCCAGCATCGGCGCCATGAAGCGGTCGCTCATCCTGGTCGGCACGCCGCTCTCGATACCGAAGTGGATCACGAAGGCCTCGGTCTCGATGTGGCCGCCTTCGCTGCCGAAGATCTGCACCCGCATGGTGCACCAGCGGTTCGACAGGGCCGAGCACCAGCGGTGCAGGGTGACCCGCTCGCCCCACACCACGGGCTCGAGCACGTCGATCACCGTGCGGCGCACCACCCAGCCCCGATGCGTGTCGCCATCCTCCACCGCCTCGAGATGTTCGAAGGCGATGTCCTGCAGGTAGCGGGCGATCGCGTCGAGGCGGAGCCGGTGTTCCCTGTCGATGTCGGCGAGGCGGACCGGCCACCCCGTCTGAAAAAGGGTTCCTGCGGGCGGACGCTCCGGCAATACGCTGGGAATGACCATGGTCGGATGATGCCAGGACGTCCGCCGGTCAGCTTGTCCGGGACGGCGCTGCGTTCAGTCGAGCGTCCCGCCGAGCCGATTCGAGCGTCGCTGATTCGAACGTCTCGTTGCCGATTCGAACGTCCCTTTCAGCCGATTCGAGACCGCTCAGCCGATCCGAGACTCCGGAAGCGCGCACGCCATGCCCTCGGCCATGCCGGTGGGTCGCACGCCGAGCGCCTGGTTGAGCCGGGCGCGCTGGTTCTCCCAGGAGATCGCGGCGGCCAGCTCGGCGAGCTGCGCCTTGGTGAGATGGACCAGCAGTCGATCGCGCAGGTCGTCCAGTTCGACCGCGGGCGTCGCCGTGACGGCCTCGGCGTAGGCGATGACCAGTTTCTCCAGCTCGGTATAGGCATCGCTGGTCCGATAGCGCGGCAGCTCGGTGATCTGCCGCTCGGTGACCCCGGCGGACTGCGCGATGGCCGAGCCGATATCGAGGCAGAATTCGCAGTTCACCAGGCCTGCGGTCTTCAGCTCGGCCAGGTCTTTGAGATGCGGGTCGAGGCGATTGGCGAAGATCGACATCGTCTCGTAGACCGCCGTGCTCACCAGCAGCTGCGGCCTGCGCCCCAGCCACCCGACGAGATCGGTGCGGTTCCGGCGGGCCCGCCGGAACGCCCCAACATGGCTCCGAATACGTTGAACAGTTCGCATTCTCCGGACTCCCCTTCGCTCGTCGCGAGTATTTCCGGTCGACGCCATCCTACGCTCGAAACGACGGCCTGTAGTAGAGATTCGGGGCTAGGTGCGGGCGGTCTCGCCGCGCCCTGCTTCGAGGATCGCGGCCAGGTCGGCGGGAATCGGCATGGGCGTCATGATGCCCACGGCGGTGCGGCCGGTGTTGCCGATCGGCACCCGGCCCAGCGACGAACCGAGACCCGCGCCCGACAGCCGAACCACTTGGCCCAACGCCTCCTTCCGGTCGCGGCACCGCAGCGCCAGCCGCAGCATGTGCCAGTGCGAGCGAGTGTGCGGCCACGGCCACGGCTGCGACAGGATGTGTGCGCGCTCCAACGCGCGCCACATGTCGCCGAGATCGGTGGAGGTACTCGCGGCACGCAGTTCTTCTTCGAAGGCGGTGCGAACGGTGGGCGGCATGGGGGCCATGGTTACTCCTGGGCTCGTCGAATGTCTTCGCCCTCGACCCTCGCCGATCGGCCCGCTCGAAGTCTTGAACAAACCTGCTGCGCCTCGCCCCCGAACGCCAGTCGGGGCGTCTGTGCATCGGCGAGGTCGGTGGAGTGAGCCAGCGCGTTGTACACCCAGTCGTGGGCTCGTCCGACAGTGACACGAGGTCCGAAGAACCGTTCTGTCAGCGCCCAGTAACGGTGAATCCGGTGGTCGGAATCGGTGGCGTCGATCAGCAACTGTTCGCGGAAACGCGGGGAATCACGCTTCCCGCGCGCGTGAGCATGGGCGTCGACGAACCGATCGAGTTCGCTTCCGGCGTGCGGTCGCACGCCTTCCGCTACGAGTGGCACAACGTCCACCATCACGTCACCCACGTCGGCGTACAGCGCTCGCGGGTCGCGGATCAGCTCCGGCTGATTCCGCCAGTATTGCTGCCGCACAGCACCATTCATCTGGGGGTCGGCGACAAGAGCGGCCAATTCGGCATACGCGACAACCTCGTCGACGGACGGATCAGCAGGCGGCTCCGGGACATTCCAGCACACCCACGGATCGCTGTCGCACCGCGGTAGCGGTGCGAGAATGTGCCGCCAGAACCGTACGAGGTACTCGTGCACCGCACCACCATCCTGCGCGGCAGCCAGCAACGCGAGTCGCTCGCCCCGCTCCGCCGGAGCAACCGTCTCGATAGCCCGCAGTGACGCCCGCCGCCACGCCAGCGACCTCAATTCGATATCGAGCCGCTCACTTTCGGCAGCGATGGCCTCTGTCATCGACCGCTCTTCCTGCAGCACGTCGGTGATCGAGTCCAGCCCGAGACCGAGAGCGCGCAACCGCCGCACCAACAGCAGTCGTTCGGTGGCGCTGCCAGCGTCGAACTTCCGATGCCCGCCTGCGCTGCGCTGGGACTCCAGAATGCCTTCGTCGCAGTAGAACCGGATCGTTCGCACTGCGAGCCCGGTCCTGCGCGCCAACTCCCCGATGCTCACCAGCGATCGTGTGTTGTCCGTCACAACCTGTTGAACCTCCACCCCACTGGAGCTCATAGCGTACTGGCACCGCCGTCCGCCACCGACAGCGGAAACCGAAGCGGTGGCGGAGGACGGTGGAGACCTACGTATATGTCGTCACACCGAGGAGGGTGTTTCGTGGCTACCACGCAACAAGAAATCGTCGCAGGCATCGCGGAGATCGTCGAGGAGGTAACGGGTATCGACGCCGCAGAGGTGGTGATCGAGAAGTCCTTCGTCGATGATCTGGACATCGACTCGTTGTCACTGGTGGAGATCGCCGTGCAGCTCGAGGACAAGTACAGCGTGAAGGTCCCCGACGAGGACCTTGCGAGCCTGCGAACCGTCGGCGACGCGGTGGCGTACGTCCAGAAGATGGAGGCCGAGAAGCCTCAGCTCGCCGAGGAGATGGAAGCGAAATACAAGGAAGGCCAGGAGAATTGAGCGGCCCCGGGCAGTCCGGCCCCGCGGTGGAGGTGGTGAGCCGGTGATCGCTGATCCGCAGTTGAATCCCGCCGCAGTCGAGCTCGGCAGCTTCTTCCGGCAGCCACCGTACGCGGTATGGTGCGCGTTGACGGAGCCGGATCTGCTGCAGCGGTGGTTGCTTCGACCGACCGGGTTCGCCGCCTCGGCCGGAACCCACTTCCGATTCACCATCCCGGACGCATCGATCAACGAGATCATCTGCGAGGTGCTGACGGCCCGGCCGTACGAGCAGCTGACCTACCGCTGGATATATCCGCAGGCCGAGTATCCCGCTCGGTGGATTGTCGACTGGACGCTGCATCCGCAGGGTCGTGGCACACGACTTCTGCTGACGCAGACGGGTTTCGACATCGAAGATCGTCGACAGAAGATGGTGCGCAACGCCGTGGAGCGCAGTTGGAAACGACGGGTCCTACCGCGGCTCGGTGAGGTGATCCACCACTGATCCGCGTGTAGGACGGAGATCGTGCCGACGCACCTGCGGTGGAGTTGTTCTAGAAGAGCATCGCGTGCGAGCCCCGTTCCGGCGTCTCCAGGGTGTGGCGGTGTCAGGGCTTGGCGGGCAAGGCCAGCGCCGCGTCGATGGTGGCATCGAGGAAGGCGAGAGTGTCGCGGCGGCGGGCCAGTGGGTTGCGGTAGCTGCGGTGGCCCTCGGCGCCGTTGGTCCGCAGGTGCAGGCTTTCGGCGATGATGCGCTGCCAGCACGGATCGAACATCCTCTGGGCGTAGCGGCCGGCGCCGGATTTGGAAGTCATCGATCCGGTGGCGAGAAGGTGGTGCAGTCGGCTCACGCCGAGAACGGCCCAGACCGGGAACCACGGACTGACCCCCACGATGAGAGGCATCGGGCGCCGCTGTCGATGCTGTTGCCACCACGGCCGCCAGTAGGCGCGGAGGTTGTCGACGGTGAACTCGCGCAAGGCTTTCTGGTCCGCCCACAGGTCGAGGTCGGTCGGCTGTGGCCCGCGCACGGCAATCCCGTGCCAGGCCAGCTCGCAAAACGTCACCGGGTTGATGCCGGACCGTCCAGCCGGTGTGAACCGGCTCTCCTGGGCGCAGGGGACTTCGGGGCAACCGCTGGGCCCGGCTGCGAGGTCGGCCCATGTGAGAACCACCCCGTCGAAGTTCGGCCGAGGCAAGGCGGCCACGGTTCGGGCGTGTGCCTCGGCCAACGCCACCATCTCCGGAGACTCTCTCTCGAGGCGATGGTCGGTCACGACGACGAAGTCGATATCGCTGGCCGTGTGGAGTCGACCGCCCCCGGCGCCGCGTGGTCGAAAGTCGCCCAAGGCTACCGATCCCACCAGGTAAAAGCCGGTGACCAGGCCTGGTGCCAACCCGTCGACAGCGGTCAGGAACAACTCCACACTCCGACCGACCTCCGCCGGAAGCTTGTCGCTGGACATGCAAGCCAACATACCGGCCGCCCCGCCATCGGAATGCCGTCCGGGATTCATCGTGAGTACGCCCAGCTTCTCCGATCTCAATTCTTATGGGGCAGAGTATCTTCCGGCGATGGTTCCGAGGAGAGGTGCGCACCATCCTGCTCGATGAGGAACGCCGCAACATCATTCGTGACACCGTTCCGGCAGGGTGACCGAAACTCACTGGGTTCGGCATACGGAAATGAACTCGGCGCGTTGGTCTTTCACCATCGCGCGCTACCGCCGGGAACGCGGCACGACTGGATGTCTCGTTGTTGTCGGTCCCGCGCCTGGGCTCTCAGCACGTCGACCTCGCAGCCCGGCGAGGCCGGGTCGAAGCCGTGCTCGACCAGCCAGCGGACCCCCAGCAGGCTGCGCAACGACCACCACGCGCGGATCACGTCGGGGTCGACGTCGGTGCCGTAGCCGGCGAGGACGTCGTCGAGGCGCTCCGGGTGCCCGAGCGTCAAGGTGGCGAGGTCGTACAAGGCATCGCCCCGGGCCGCCTCGGACCAGTCGAGCACGCCGGTGATCTCGTCACCGTCGACGAACACGTGGGTGACCTGCAGGTCGCCGTGGGTGAACACCGGTGTCCACGGCCGCAGCGCAGCCTCGGCAATCCGGCGGTTGCGCGTGACCACGTCGGCGGGAAGGACACTGTTGTCGACGAGCCACTCGCATTCGCCGTCGAGCTGCGAGGCGATCTCGTCGAGGCTGCGACCGGGCCATGGCGGCAGCGGCGCGTCGTGCAGTATCCGTGCGGCGGCACCCGCCGCGGCCCACGCCGCCGCCGACGCTGTCGACGGTTCGCCGAGGCGGCCGAGTGCCGTGCCGGGCAGGGCGGCGAGCGCGAGCACGGGCGGCTTGCGCCACAAGACCTCCGGAGTCGGGATCGGCGCCATGGCCATCGCCTCGACCTCGACGTCGGTGCGCGTCTGATCAGCGTCGATCTTCAGGAACACCTCGCCAACGCGCACGGTCGCGCGCTCGTGATGGGCGACGACGACCTCGACTTGTTCCACCTCGGCCATTATCGCGGGGATGATCACCCACGTCGCCGGGTTTATCGCGGGCAAGTGACCGGTCGAGCTTCGCGGCGGGTGGAAGCTGTGTGGCGACGCCGCGCCGCTGTCACGGGTGCGCGGGCCGGGGGTGGAGGGTGCCGTGCCAGGCGAGGTTGTTGAATTCCGAAGGCGGAGCGCCGAACATGCTGCGGCAGACGCGGGTCAGGTGGGCGCTGTCGGCGAAGCCTGCCTCGTGCGCCACCTCGGTGAGCGAGAGGCCCGCCGCGAGCAGTTCCGCGGCGCGCTGCATCCGTAGCCAGCGCAGATACGGCCGGAACGGCAGCCCGAGTTCGGCCGAGAAGACGTGGGCCAGACGGCTTTCCGAGAGATGTACGGCACGGGCCAGTTCGGCGAGCCGGACGGGACCGGTGGACATTCGCTCCGGCAGCAACCGCAGCACCTCGGCGACCGCTGGATGGCGCACCGTCTCCCCCGCCGCGCCGACCCGCACCCACTCCGCCTCCGCCTCCGATTCCGAGGCGAACGCCGAGCGCACCCAGTCGACGAAGGCGGCCGCCTCGGCAGTGAGGGCGTACGACGGTGCACCGGTGGATAGTTCGCCGGGTGACGGATCGCTCACGCGCTGCCCGGCGCGTAGCCATTCGCCGAGCGCGTCGAGCCGCAATTCCGCTGCGGCGCAGGCCCATCCGTGGGCAGAGTCGCGCGGACGCGCCAGCGTTGCCCATCGCCTGCCCGGCGCCGACTCAGGATCCAAATGCACCAGTGCACCATGTGAAGCACCGCGCACGACCGCGTGCGCCACGTCCGGCGGAACGACGGCCGCGCGGCAGACCACCCGCTCCCCCGATTGGTCCGACAGCACCATGTGCTCGTCGGCGACGATGATCTGCACCGTGTGATGGGCGTGCAACGCGGCGGTCCCGATCTGCCCGAGGATCACCAGCCGCCCCGGCCGCAGCGCGGCCACACCCCGCCACCGTCTCGTGTCGCCACCGTCCACCATGTTCTCAGTGTCACCTGGACTCCGCGATCGACCGCATCGGGTCGACGCAGGCGCGACGTGTCGGTAAGCGCTGAGCGCCGGATTTCTCGAACACCTCGACCTCCTGGTCCTCGTGGCTCGACCGGTGCATCGGTGATACAACAACGGTCATGTGGAAGTACGAGCACAGCGCCGAGACGGCCGTGAGCCCGGAGGCGCTGTGGCGCAGCTGGTCCGATCCGAACCGCTGGCCGGAGTGGAATCCGGGCATCGAAACCTTCGAGCTGGATGGTCCTTTCGCGCCGGGCACCAGCTTCCGCATGACGTCCCCGGACGGGGATACGGTCGAACTCCGCTTCGTGGAGATCGTGCCGGGCGAACTGTGGAGCGACGTCTTCACCGGTGACGGTTTCGACATCCTCACCGTGCACCGTCTGGAGTCGTTGCCGTCGGGGCTGACTCGCGTGATCTACCGGACCGAGATCACCGGCCCCGCGGCGGATACCGCAGGCCCCGAGATCGGCCCGCAGATCACCGCCGACTTCCCCGAGGTCGTGGCGGGGCTCATCGAGCACGCCGAGCAGTCGGCCTGACCGATTCCGCTCTGATCCGGGGGCAGACCGAGTAGGCCAGGGAGGTTCGCGGGCCCCGGGTGGACGATGTCCTCCCGGGGCCCGCGTCAGCTCCGAACTACTTCTTCCGATCCCGCTTCTCGCGCACCCGCACCGAGATGCGCACCGGCGACCCGTCGAATCCGAATTCCTCGCGCAGGCGGCGTTCCAGGAAGCGGCGGTAGCCGGCCTCCAGGAATCCGGTGGTGAACAGCACGAAGGTGGGCGGACGGGTGGAGGCCTGCGTCGCGAAGAGGATGCGGGGCAGGCGGCCGCCGCGCATCGGCGGCGGCGTGGCCGCGACGACTTCCTTGAGCCAGGTGTTGAGGCGGCCCGTGGCAATGCGCTTGTCCCAGGATTCCAGCGCGGTCTCCATGGCGGGCACCAGCTTCTGCACGGCGCGGCCGGTGTGGGCGGAGATGTTGACCCGCTGGGCCCACGGCACCCGGACCAGTTCGCGGTCGACCTCCTTCTCCAGCTGGAGGCGGCGGTCCTCGTCGACCAGGTCCCACTTGTTGAAGGCCAGCACCAGCGCCCGGCCGGAGTCGGCGACCAGGCTGATCACCCGCAGGTCCTGCTCGGTGATCGGCTGCGAGGCGTCGATCAGCATGATCGCCACCTCGGAGGCCTCCAGCGCCGACTTGGTGCGCAGCGAGGCGTAGAACTCGGTGCCGCTGGCGGTGGAGACCTTGCGACGCAGGCCCGCGGTGTCGACGAATTTCCAGATCTTGCCGCCCAAGTCGACGAGCGAGTCGACCGGATCGACGGTGGTGCCCGCGACATCGTGCACCACCGAGCGCTCGTCGCCGGCCAGCTTGTTGAGCAGGCTTGACTTGCCGACGTTCGGCTTGCCGACCAGAGAGACACGGCGCGGCCCGACGCCGCCGGTGCCCTCGCGCGGGGTCTCGGGCAGCACCTCGAGCACGTCGTCGAGCAGGTCGCCGGTGCCGCGGCCGTGCGAGGCGGAGACCATGCGCGGCTCGCCGAGCCCGAGCGACCACAGCGACGCCGCCTCGGCCTCGAGGCGCTGGTCGTCGACCTTGTTGGCGACCAGGATGACCGGGATCTTCGACCGGCGCAGCTTCTTGACCGCGGCCTCGTCGGTGGCGGTCCCCCCGACGGTCGCGTCGACCACGAGCAGGATCGCGTCGGCGGTCGCCATGGCCACCTCGGCCTGACGGGCCACGTGCTGCTGCAAGCCCTTGGCGTCGGGCTCCCACCCGCCGGTGTCCTGCACCATGAATCGCCTGCCCGCCCAGCTCGCCTCGTAGGAGATGCGGTCGCGGGTGACGCCGGGGATGTCCTCGACGACGGCCTCGCGGCGGCCGAGGATCCGGTTCACCAGGGTGGACTTGCCGACGTTCGGGCGGCCGACCACCGCGAGGGTGGGCATGGCGAGATGTTCCTCGCCCTCCTGTTCACCTTCGAGATCGGCGATCTCCCAGTCGGTTTCGTCGCTCCATACGCCGTCGCCGGCTAGGACGTCTTCGGTCACCGGTCCCCTCCGATAGTCGAAATCTGCTGCGCGACGACGCGATACAGCTCGTCGATGACCTCGTCCATGTTCAGCTCGCTGGTGTCGACGAGCATCGCGTCCTCGGCGGGACGCAGCGGGGACACCTTGCGGGTGGAGTCGAGGTTGTCGCGACGCTGCACGTCGGCGAGCACGGCCGCGTAGTCGTCGCCGCGGCCTTCCCGGATGTTCTGCTGGTTGCGCCGTTCGGCGCGCGCCTCCGCGGAGGCGGTCAGGTAGATCTTGGCGTCCGCGGCGGGCAGCACCACGGTGCCGATGTCACGGCCCTCGACGACGATGCGCCGGGCCGACGCGGTGAGCTCGCGCTGCATCGCGACGAGCAGCTCACGCACCTCGGCCACCGCCGACACGGCCGAGACCGCTTTCGTGACCGCGTCGCCGCGGATCTCGGCGGACACGTCCTCGCCGTCGAGCTCGATCACCTCGTGGCTGGGATCGGTGCCGATCGTCAGCGGCAGCTCCTTGACAGCGGCGCCGATGGCCGCGCTGTCGGTGAGCTCGATGCCCGTCCGCAGCACCCGCAGCGTGGCGACGCGGTACATGGCGCCGGTGTCGAGATAGCGGGCGCCGAGCCGGGTGGCGAGGCGCCGGGAGACGCTGGACTTACCGGTGCCCGAAGGCCCGTCCATGGCGACCACCAGCGAAGCCTGGCCCGCCACCGGGCCGGGAACCTCGACCGGAATCTCCACACCGTTCACAACGACACCGCCTCGTAGAGTTTGCCGATTTCATCGCGACCGAGCACACGCAGGGTGCCGGGCCGTTGATCGCCCAGCGCCACCGGGCCGATATGGGTGCGCACCAGCCGGGTCACCGGATGGCCGACCGCGTCGAGCAGGCGGCGCACGATGTGCTTGCGCCCCTCGTGCAACACCACTTTCACCAGCGAGCGTCCCTCGCCGAGCTCGAGCACCTGGAAGCGGTCCACCTTGGCGGGGCCGTCCTCCAGCTCGACGCCGTCGCGCAGCCGCTTGCCGATGATCTTGTTGTTGACCTCTCCCTGCACGGTGGCCAGGTAGGTCTTGGACACCTCGAACGACGGGTGCATCAGCCGGTGCGCGAGATCGCCGTCGTTGGTGAGCAGCAGCAGCCCCTCGGTGTCGGCGTCCAGCCGACCGACGTGGAACAGCCGCTGCCCGGCCGCGATGCGCTCGGCGACGATGTCACCGACGCAGGGCCTGCCCAGGTCGTCGGACATGGTGGACTGCCAGCCCTTGGGCTTGTTGAGCGCGACGTGCACCAGCTCGTCGCGGACCACGACGCGCGTTCCGTCGACGCGGACCACGGCCGTCTGCGGGTCGATGCGCAGACCCTGCTCGCGCACGATCGCACCGTCGACCTCGACTCGGCCCTGATCGATCATCTCCTCGGCCGCGCGCCGCGAGGCGACACCGGCCTTCGCGAGCACCTTCTGCAACCGCTCGCCCTCGCCCCACGGCAGCTTGGCCGGACCCTCGGTCTGCGCGGGCTCGACGTTCTGGCGGCGTGCCGGTTTGGCATTGCTCAGCAGCGGCTGCGCGGGGATCTGGCGCTGCGGCTTGGGGTTCTTCGACTTGCGCGCGGCCGGAGCCTTGGCCGGGCCCTGGCCCCACGAGGACCGCTGCGCCGGAGCGCCCTGGCCGGAGCCGCCGCGGCCGGAGCCGCGCTGGGCAGAACCGCCCTGGCTCGATCCGTGCTGGTCCGATCCACGCTGGCCGGAACCGCGCTGGCCCGCGCCGCGCTGGGCGGAACCGCCCTGGCCCGCACCCCCCGCGCCGCGCCGTGCGCCGCCCCTGTCGTCCGACCCCCACGGTGCGGCGCCGCGCGCTGTTCCGCCGCGCTGGGCTGCTCTGGCGCCGCGGGCGCCGACGGCGCGACCCGTGCCGCCTCTGGCGGGCTGGGCGCTGTTCTTCTTACGATCCGGTGTGCCATCTCGGCGAGCGGGCGTATTCATCTGTCCTGTCAATCCTCGGTGCCGAGATCCAAATCGGCCTCGGCGGGTTTCCTCAACCTGGTGTAACGGGGATCCGTTTCCAGGCTCTCGTTGATCTCGTCGATCAGGTCGACGCCCGGGAGCAAGGGCGCCAGCGGTGGCAGATCGGACAGCGAGGCAAGTCCGATCCGTTCCAGGAACAGTTCGGTCGTGCAGTACTGCGTGCCGTTCGTCTCCGGGTCGACCCCGGCCTCGGCGATCAGCCCGCGGGCGAGCAGTGTGCGCATCACACCGTCGACGTTCACGCCGCGGACCGCGCTCACCCTGGTCCTGGTCACCGGTTGGCGGTAGGCCACCACCGCCAATGTCTCCAACGCCGCCCTCGTCAATTTGGTCCTAGCGCCGTCGAGCAGTACGCGCTCCACATACGGTGCGTACTCGCTGCGAGTATAGAAGCGCCACCCGTCGCCGACGAAACGCAGATCGATGCCGCTGCCGCGCGCGGTCAGCTCGGCCGACATCGCGCGCAGCGCCGCCTCCACCCGTTCGGTGGTGTCGTCCAGGGCCGCGGCCAGCTGTTCTACCGGGGCGGGAGCGTCCACGACGAGCAGCATCGCCTCCAGCGCGGAGCGAAATTCGGCGTCGTCCAGCGGCTCGGGAGTGAAGCCCGCCACTGTGTCGCGGCGGCTGGGCGCCGTGGTGTTCTCCGCCACGTTCGCCGCGGCGGTTGCCACCGCGTCCTCGGCCGCGGTGTCGGTGGTCGCGTCCGTCACCCGTAGTCCTCCTCGATCGTCACGGTCGGCGCAGGCGTTCCGTCCTCGGGGTCGCCGATCCAGCTGATCGCGAGCGGGCCCAGCGGATCGGGCTGGTCGAACTCGATGGTCTTGCCCCGGTACAGCTCGAGCAGCGCGAGGAAGCGCGCCACGATCTGTACCGGCACCTCGCAGTCGGCGACCAGCTCGGCGAACGTCGTCCACCCGCCCGCACCGCGCGCCTTCAGCCGTTCCAGCACCAGCGCGGCCTGCTCGGCGACCGAGATGGCGTGCGCGTGCAGGTGGTCGAGCCCGACCTTCGGCGTCGGGCGCGGACGGAACGCCGCGGCGGCGATCTCGGCGAATCCGGCCGCGTCGACTCCCAGCGTAACCTCGGGCAGCAGACCGGCGAATCGCTCCTCGAGGCCGACCGAGCGCGGATAGCGCCGCAGCGCGACCGCTTCGAGTTCCCCGAGCAGCTCGGCGACCTGCTTGAACGCGCGGTACTGGAGCAGGCGGGCGAACAACAGGTCGCGCGCCTCGAGCAGCTCGAGATCCTCGGCGTCGGTGACCTCGCCCGAGGGCAGCAGCCGCGCGGCCTTCAGATCCAGCAAGGTCGCGGCGACGACCAGGAATTCGGTGGTCTGATCCAGGATCTTGTCCGCGCGCAGCCCGCTCTGTTCGTTGATGCTCGCGGTCATGGCCTTGGTGTAGGCGATGAACTCGTCGGTGACCTGATGCAGCGCGACCTCGGTGACGTCCAGCTTGCGCGAGCTGATCAGGGTGAGCAGCAGGTCGAACGGACCCTCGAAATTGCTGAGCTTGAGCCGGAATACGGATCCGCCCTGCTCGTTCGGCTCGGTATCGCCGGGCGCCACACCATCGCCCGGCGTCGTGGAGTTGCCCGGCGTCGTGGAATCGCCCGGTGTCACGGAGTTGCCCGGCGGCGGTACAACGTGCGGGCCGGTCTGCTCCTCGGTTGTCGTCTCTCGCGCGGGGTTCGGCGCCCCGATCACCGGCCGGTCCGGTGGATGACTTCCCGCGCCATCGACCGATACGCTTCGGCGCCACCGGATTTCGGCGCCCAGGTGGTGATGGGTTCACCGGCGACACTGGCGTCGGGGAAACGAACGGTGCGCGCGATGGCGGTGTCGTAGACCAGTTCGCCGAACACCTCGACGACGCGCGCCATCACCTGGCGCGAATGTAGTAGGCGGGCATCGAACATGGTGACCACGATGCCGTACAGGCTCAGCCGCGGGTTCAGCCGGTCGCGCACCTTCTCCACGGTGTCGTTGAGCAGCGCGAGCCCGCGCAGCGAGAAGTATTCGCACTCCATCGGAATGATGACGCCGTCGGAGCAGGCCAGCGCGTTGACGGTGAGCAGGCCGAGCGACGGCTGGCAGTCGATGAGGATGTAGTCGTAGCGGTCGCGCACGGGTTCCAGTGCGCGGCCGAGGGTCTGCTCCCTGCCGACCTCGTTGACCAGCTGGATCTCCGCGGCCGAGAGGTCGATGTTGCTCGGCAGCAGGTCCATGTTCTCGACCTTGGTCCGCATCAGCACGTCATCGATGGAGGTGCGGCTACCGACCAGCAGGTTGTGCACCGTGAGATCGAGATCGTGGTGAGCGACGCCGAGTCCAGCCGACAGCGCACCCTGCGGATCCAGATCGACCAGCAGCACGCGGCGTCCGTATTCGGCCAGTGCCGCGCCGAGATTGATGGTCGAGGTCGTCTTGCCGACCCCGCCCTTCTGGTTGCACATGGCCACGATGAGCGCCTCGCCGTGCCTGGCCACCGGCGGCGGGTCGGGCACCAGGCGTAGCGGGCGTCCCGTGGGTCCCAGTTCCGCCCCCTCGGGAACGGGCTCGGCCCCGTCGCCCCACAGCGTCTCCGCTGTGTTATCCGAGTAACCATCCGACCGGGGCCCCGTAAGCGGCTGCGCCCCAGCACCCATCGGCGGCTCCGCCGCTCCGGCTGTCGTCACGATCCGCTGCTCCTTAGAAGTTCCTGCCCGTTGCCTCGCCGAGCCTAGCGAGGCCGATCGGGCCCGACCTCGCTTTCGTACGGTCCAGCTCTCGGTAGACGCTACCGCTTGACCGCGCGAGACCCGCGCTCGGACACGCGACACCCGCATTGCTGTCGCGGTGCTTTCCCACCCCCGACTCGCCGCGGGTGTCACGAGCGAGCTGCCGGAAGCACTTCGATGTCGGACGATACCCGCTGTCCGGGTCGGCGACGAGCAATCGTTGCCGACGCGCGCGAGACTCAGCGGGCGCGCGGGTGGGCGGTCGCCCACACTTCGCGCAGGGTGTTCACGGTGACCAGCGTGTAGATCTGGGTGGTCGTCACCGAGGCGTGGCCGAGAAGTTCTTGCACGACACGAACATCGGCGCCGCCGTCGAGCAGGTGTGTCGCGAAGGAGTGCCGCAGCGTGTGCGGCGAGACGGCGGCGCCGATACCAGCGCGCTCGGCCGCGTCCTGCAAGACCTGCCAGGCACTCTGCCGCGACAGCCGCCCGCCGCGCGCGTTCAGGAACAGCGCGCCCGCCGCGTTCTTGCCCGCGGCGGCCAGGGCCGGTCGCCCGCGCACCAGGTAGGCGTCCACCGCGGCCAGCGCGGGCCGGCCGATCGGCACCATGCGTTGTTTGCCACCCTTGCCACGCAGCACGACGGCGCGGTCGTCGGCGTCGAGATCGTCGACGTCGAGGCCGACCATTTCGGAGATACGTGCGCCCGTGGAGTAGAGCAGTTCCAGCAGTGCGCGATCGCGGAGTCCGCGCGGGCCGCCGTCGACCGCGTCCTGTTCCTCGCCGGTGCCGCCGCCCGCTGCCTCCAGCAGGCGCAGCACTTTGTCGTAGGGCAGCGCTTTGGGCAGCCGCCTGCCCGGCGCGGGCGGCTTCACGGCATGCGCGACATCGGTTCTGGTGAGTCCCTCGGCCGCCGCGAAGCGGTGCAGTCCGCGCACCGCGATCAACGCACGCGCCACCGAGCTCGCGGCCAGCGGCGGATGCTGCTCGCCACCCGCGCGCAGCGCGACGGTGAACTCGGCGACGTCGGATTCGGCGACCCGGTCCAATTCGGCGACGCCGCGGCCGATCAGGAAATCACGGTAGCGATCCAGATCGCGGCGATAGGCGCCGAGGGTGTTGCGCGCGGCCCCACGCTCGACCGCGAGATGGTCGAGGTAGGAGTCGATCTCGCGCGCAAGCACCCTCGCATCCTGTCAGGTTTCCTGTGGCGTCGCGGCTTTACGCCGCAGCAGTGCGGTGGGTTGCCCAGGCCACGGCGCATCGGCGGGTCGTAGCGGCGTGTCGCCTGCCCGTGCCGCGACGACGGCCAGCACGCCCGCCACCGCGGTGGCGTTGGTGATCTCGCCGGCCAGCGCGGCGCGCACCGCCTCGGTGACCGGCATGCGGACCAGCTCCAGGTCGGCCTCTTCGAATTCCGGATCCGGCCGCTCGGTCTCGTAGAGCCCACTGGCCAGGTAGACCCGCAGCGCCTCGTCGGTGAAACCCGGTGAGAGCGCCACGTCGACGAGCACCGCCCATTCCCGCGCCGCCAGCCCGGTCTCCTCGGCGAGCTCCCGTTTGGCCGCGGCGAGCGGGTCCTCGCCGGGAATGTCGAGCAGGCCCGCGGGCAGCTCGAGCAGACGGGTGCCGAGCGGATGCCGGTACTGCCGGATCAGCACGACATTGTCGTCGTCATCGATCGCGGCCACCGCGACGGCGGCGTGGTGCTCGACGACCTCGCGTTCGACCACCTTGCCGCCCGGCATCGCGACCTGATCCTGGCGCAGCGCCAGGATCGCGCCGGTGTACAGCGTCTTGCTCGCGACGGTCTCGAATTCGTGACGGCCCGGCGCGTCTCCCCCTGCGTGACTCATTACGCTCCCTGGTCCGCGCTCGCCAGTTCTTCGCCGGGGATGTCCACCGGTAGCCGTTCGGCCAGCTTGTATTTCAGCGCCGCCGCGATGAGCGCCGCGAACAGCGGATGCGGGCGGGTCGGGCGGCTCTTGAGCTCGGGGTGCGCCTGAGTCGCGACGAAGAACGGGTGCACGTCGGCGGGCAGCTCGACGAATTCGACCAAGTGCCCGTCGGGCGAGACGCCGCTGAACCGCAGACCGCTGGCGGCGATCTTGTCGCGGTAGGCGTTGTTCACCTCGTAGCGGTGCCGGTGCCGCTCGGACACCTGCTCGGCGCCGTAGGCGTGCGCGACGACCGAGCCCTTCTGCAGCGTGGCCGGGTACGCGCCGAGGCGCATGGTGCCGCCGAGATCGGCCTCGCCCGCCACGGCCTGTTCCTGGTCGGCCATGGTGGAGATCACCGGGTGCGGGGTGTCGGGTTCGAACTCGGCCGAGTTGGCCTCGGCCAGGCCGACCGAGCGGGCCGCCTCGATCACCACGCACTGCAGCCCGAGGCACAGGCCGAGCAGCGGGATCTTCCTGTTCTTGGCGAAGCGGATGGCGCCGACCTTGCCCTCGATGCCGCGGATGCCGAAGCCGCCGGGGATCAGCACCGCGTCCACGTCGCGCAGCGCGGCCGCAGCGCCGGATTCGGTCTCGCACTCGTCGGAGGGCACCCAGCGAATCTTCACCTTGGCGCGCGAGGCGAACCCGCCGGCGCGCAGCGCCTCGGTGACCGACAGGTACGCGTCGGGCAGGTCGACGTACTTGCCGACCAGCGCGACCTCGACCTCCTCGCGCGGCTGGTGCACGCGGTCGAGCAGATCGCCCCACACGGTCCAGTCCACGTCACGGAACGGCAGGCCGAGCCTGCGCACCACGTAGGCGTCCAGGCCCTCGCGGTGCAGCACCTTCGGGATGTCGTAGATGGAGGGCGCGTCGGGAGTGGAGATGCAGGCGTCCACATCGACGTCGCACATGAGCGCGATCTTGCTCTTGAGCGCCTGCGGCACCTCGCGGTCGCAGCGCAGGATCAGCGCGTCGGGCTGGATACCGATATTGCGCAGCGCGGCCACCGAGTGCTGGGTCGGCTTGGTCTTCAGCTCACCCGAGGGCGCCAGGTACGGCACCAGCGAGACGTGCAGGAAGAAGACGTTGTCGCGGCCGACGTCGTGGCGGATCTGCCGGGCGGCCTCCAGGAACGGCTGCGACTCGATGTCGCCGACGGTGCCGCCGATCTCGGTGATCACCACGTCGGGGGTCTGACCCTGCAGATCGGGGCCGCTCATCGCGAGGATGCGGCTCTTGATCTCGTCGGTGATGTGCGGGATCACCTGCACCGTGTCGCCGAGGTACTCGCCGCGGCGCTCCTTGGCGATCACCGACGAATAGATTTGCCCCGTGGTCACATTCGCGTCCCTGGACAGGTCCCGGTCGAGGAACCGCTCGTAGTGACCGACGTCGAGATCGGTCTCGGCGCCGTCCTCCGTCACGAACACCTCTCCGTGCTGGAACGGATTCATGGTGCCCGGATCGACGTTGAGATAAGGGTCGAGTTTCTGCATGGTGACGCGCAGACCGCGCGCCGTCAGCAGCTGACCGAGGCTGGAAGCGGTAAGGCCTTTACCCAATGAGGAGGCGACACCACCGCTGACGAAGATGTGTTTGGTAGCGGTTCGCGCCTGAATCCGTGTTTGACCCACGGGTCTTCACGGTAACACGTCGGCACCCGGTAAAACGAACGCCACGCACGTTTGCTGATCGATCGCCGGGAGCCGGTCAGAGCGCCGGGCCGCGGACTGTGAGCCGTATCGCTCGGCAGCGGCCGCAGGTGCGAGCGGATCGCCGCGCCGAGCGGGCAGCCTCCACGCTCAGCCCGGCAGCGCGGCCATGGTGAGCGAGGTCGCCTTGTCGCCGGTGCCGTATCGGCCCGCGCCGCCGTTGAGCTGTTCGGTGAGGCCGAGCACGGCGGTGACCCTGCCGATCTCCCGATCGACGTTGTCGACGGTGGTAACCGTGGTGGCCAGGGCCGCGTCGGAGCGGACGGACGCGATCGGTCCCGCGCCTTCGGCCGCGCCGGAACGGCCCGCGAGCACGATGCCCGCGCCGCGGCCGCGCAGTCCGCCCGCGAATCGGGCCAGGTTCGAACCCTGGCCGTGCTCAGCGGCTTTCGCGCCCTCGCCGGTCACCACCACCGCGAGCTGAGCGGGTTGCACCGGGGTGTCGCCGTAGGCCAGGAAGCCACCGCCGCGCAGGGTCTCCAGCACCAGGCCGAGCTCCTGCGGGGTGCTGCGGGGTTGCGCGTTGGCCGGATCGAGCAGCAGCACCGTGCCGAGCAGGTCGCCCGCCATGCTGCCCTGGTCGACCCCGCCGGTGCGCAACTGCGCGCCCGCGGGGATGACGTTGGTGATCGCGGTGCGCAACCGGTCGCCTTCGGTCGCGTCGGTGAAGGCGTCGGTGAGCGCGATCCGGCCCACCACCGGCGCACCCGCCGTCGCCAGACCCCTCGACACCGCTTCCACGTCGGCCGCGTCCGCGTCCGGCGTGGTGAAGACCACCACCGAACGACCGTCGAGGGCGCCGCCGAGGATGCGGTTCGCCGAGCCCGCGATGAACCGGTCGGCGGCGTCGAACTCGCCGATGGAGCGGCGGTGCTGTTCGCCGAGTGCGTCGACCTGCTCACGCAGGTCGGACTTGTCCGCCCGCAGCGCGGAGAGCAGGTCGGCTGCCAGGGTCTGCGAGCCGAGCACCACGCCGAGCGCGAGCGCCAGGAAGACGGCCACCAGGGAGACGGCGTGCTGGCGTAGCGGAATCATGATCTCCCCCGGCTACTTCGCACGGGCTTCGAGTAGGTCTTTGAACCAGACCGCGAACCGGTTCCAGGTGTCCGCGGCCCAGTCGAGCATCTCGGTGCCGGAGTGCGAGGCCAACAGCACCACGATGACCGCGATCAGCGCGGCGAGCACCACCAGCGCGATCGCCACTCCCGACACCCGGTTGCGGTACAGGGTGGCGACGGCCTTGGCGTCCATCAGCTTGGTGCCGAGCTTGAGCCGGGTGAGGAAGGTGGCCGGGTTGCTGTCGCGGCGGCCGCGGTCGAAGAAGTCGTCGAGCGAGGCGGCTGCGCCCGCGGTCACGATCAGCGCGGCGCCGTGGTGGTGGGCGAGCAGCAGCGCGAGATCGGAAGGCGAGCCGGAGGACGGGAAGGTGGTCGCGCCGATGCCCAGGTCCTGGATCCGTTCCAGGCCCTTGGCGTGGCCGTCGGTGTCGGCGGGCAGGATGACCTCGGCGCCGCACTTCATGGTCGCGGAGGTGATCTCCTCCGGATCGCCGACGATGAGGTCGGGCCGGTAGCCCTGCTTGCGCAGAGTGTCCGCACCGCGGCCGACGCCGACCATGATCGGCGCGTACTCCTTGATGAACGGCTTGAGCCGCTTGAGATCGTCGACGTGGTCGGGACCGTCGGCCACCACGACCACGTGTCTGCGCTTCATGTCGAGTTCCAGCTCGGGAACGCCGATGCCGTCGATGAGCAGCGCGCTCTCGGTGCGGACGAACTCGATGGTGTTCCCCGCGAAGGCCTCGAGGTGGTCGGCCAGGCCGTTACGCGCCTCGATCATCCGCTCCGCGACCGCGGTCTCGGTGAGCTCGATGCCCTCGACCAGGACCTCCGGCTCCTTCTTGGTCAGCTTGTCCGCGTAGACGACGCCCTCGACGATGCGGACCTTGCTGCCGTCCTTGATCTTGGTGAAGGCGTCGGAACTGACGGTGTCCAGCAGCACGATGCCGTTGGCCACCAACACCTCCGGACCCAGATTCGGATAGCGCCCCGAGATCGAGGGCGAGGTGTTGATCACGGCAACCACACCCGCCTCGACCAGCCGATCGGCGGTGATCCGGTCCAGGTCCATCTCGTCGAGCACGACGACATCACCGGGACCGACCCGCCGCAGCAGGCGCCGGGTGTTGCGATCCACCCGGGCCATCCCGGTGAGACCGGGCAGCGTTTCGGTGTTCTTCGACAACAACGCCAGCATCCTCATGGCCCGATGATGGGCGCAAACCCTCGACCAATGGTGGAGGCGCGCCGAACCACCAGTCACATTCGTCACAGTGATACAAGCCAGTCCCAGTACCGAACCGACCGGACGGTCGCCTTGCTGTGGACGCTCCCCGCGCCGCCGTCTCGGACAGTGCCGCCGCTCGAGGCATGATTTTCCGGTGAGTGTCGAGAAGAAGTCCTCGGGCGTCTGGCAGATCTCGCCGGATCCCCCGGCGCGCAGGCGCAGGCGCAACGCGCCGCGGCTGCCGCCCGCCGAGCGCCGCGAACAGCTTCTCGACGCCACGCTGCGGGTCGTGGCCCGCGGTGGACTGGCGCAGCTGACCATGCAGGAGGTGGCCAAGCAAGCCGGTGTGGCCAAACCCGTGCTGTACGCGATGTATCCGACGGCACCGGAACTGATCGGCGCGCTGCTGCACCGCGAACACGCGCGCGGCATGGCACAGGTCCGCGCGGCGATGCCGGACACCGTGCGCGGCACCGATCCGGACGGGCAGTACATCGCGGCGGTCATGGCGTTCCTCGCGGCGGTGGCGGCCGACCGCAAGCGGTGTCGACTCATCCTCATGCCCGCCGAAGGCGCGCCGGGCGACTACCGCGAACTGCTCACCGCCGCCCGCGAGCAGGTTCTCGCGCGCTGCGTCGACCTGCTGGAAACCGGCATCCAGGTGCGCGGCGGACCGCGGGGCGCGGACGTGGAACTCATCGGCCACGTGATGCTCGGATTCATCGAGACGATGGGCAGGCTGGTGCTCTCCGACCCGGAACGGTTCCCGCCCGAGCGCCTCCGCGCCACGGTGCGCGCCCTCGGGCGCACCCTGCCCCGGGAGAAATAGCCGCACGCGGTAACGGCGAGCGGTGCCGCACCGGATAAGTCAGTGTGCGGAGAACAGCGCTGCTCCTCGGATTCGTCATCGGCATCCTGCTCACCGCGGGCTGCGACGCCGCGACGAACGCCGATCCCTCCGATGAGCGCGTCAGCGCGAATGTCGTCGAGTTCGATCCGAACGGCGTGTACGGCTCCCCCTTCGCGGTGATCATCGACAGCCCGGATGCCGCGCGCGCCTTCGCCGAGTGGTTCACCGCACGCGTCCACTCGAATCCGCCTGAGGTCGTGCGCGATCCGGGTCGCCTCACCGGCTTCGAGCGCAGCGCCTACCTCGCGGTCGTCACGCTCACCGGCTGCCGCGCCCCCGTCTCCACCGAATTGCACCGTCAGGGAGCCGATTTCCGCCCGGCCATGCTCGGCGGCGTCGATCACCCCGAGTGCTACCGCCCCTATACTCCCTTCGCCGTGTACGAAATCCCGCGCGAGGTAAGCGCCGAGATCACCACCGTCAACGGCGAATCCCTCACCCCGCTCGCCTGACAGCCTCTCGAAAACATTCGTTGGCAACAGATCTCGCGACGCCGGGAATCGGCGGCGGTGTGGCCGGTGCAAGCATCGCGCTCCAGGCGGGGACCTGTGGTCTCTCGGGCGCGCTGGTGGAGGCCCGCGACGCGCTGTTCGACAGCACAGTAGCCGTTCGGCTCTTTCAACTCGACTGCCTCGGCTGACCGACCTTGCCGAATCGGCTGGTGATCAGAGGTTTTCGTGCTGAGCGTCCGTGACATGAGGATGAGCTTCCACGACATTGGCCTCGGGTCCGCGCGCTCGTAGCGTCACGGATATGACCTTGCTTCTCGGCGCGATCCTGCCCACCTCCTCCCCCGATCCCGCACTCCCCCTCCTCGGTGACGTCCGCGCGGCCGCCCGGCTCGCCGAACAGGCGGGGCTCGAATCCGTATGGTCCACCGACCATTTGGTGGGCAGCTCACCGATCCTGGACAGCACGGTGACGCTCGCCACCGCCGCCGCGGTGACCGATCGCCTCCGCATCGGCTACAGCGTGCTGCTGCTCGCCCTGCGCCCGGCTGCCTGGGCCGCCAAGCAGATCGGCACGTTGCAGTACGTGTCGCAGAACCGCCTGATGCTCGGCGTCGGCACCGGCAATCCGACCCACGGCGACATCGGCTGGCGAGCGGCGGGAGCCTCGTTCGCCGAACGCGGCGCGCGCACCGACGAGGCGCTGCGGGTGCTCCCCGACCTCGTCGCGGGCAAACCGGTGACGCTCGCCGACGGCGGGGAAGTCACCCTCGCCCCCGGCGCGGCGATGCCGCCGGTCTTGGTGGCGGGCGACGGCCCGAGGGCACGGCGCCGCGCCGCCGAATTCGCCGAAGGCTGGATCACGATCGGCGCGAGCCCCGCCGACGTGGCCGCCTCGGCACGCGAATTGACCACGCTCGCCGAGACATTCGGCCGCAACGCGCCGGCGATCACCGTGGTCGCCCCTCCGCTGGCCGCCACGCCGCGCGAGGCGGCCGACCAGCTGGCCGAATACGCCACGTCCGGCGCCGAACGGGTGATCCTGGCGCCGTCGCCCGCGGACTGGGAGGCGAGCTACGAGTTCGCCGCCGAACTCCAGCGTGCGCTGTGAACATCCGAACCTCGGAAATCCGCCCCCGGCACCGGATACCGTGGTCGTTGGCAATGCGGCGCCCATCGGGTGCGCCGCCCTCCGCGACGCACACGGTGGTGACCCATGACCGGCACGGTTCGTCCCGATTCCGCCGAGTTCGTCCGCGGCCTGCCCAAAGCCGAGCTGCACCTGCACCTCGAGGGCACCCTCGAACCGGAGCTGAAGTTCCGGCTGGCCGAACGCAACGGCATCCGGCTGCCGGAGCGCACCGTCGACGAGGTCCGCCGGACCTACCGCTTCCACGACCTGACCTCGTTCCTCGAGGTCTACTACCCGGCGATGCAGGTGCTCCAGCAGCCGCGCGACTTTCACGATCTGGCCTTCGAATACCTGACAAGGGCGCATGCCGACGGCATCAGGCACGTCGAGATGTTCTTCGATCCGCAAGCGCACACCGGACGCGGTGTCCCGTTCCAGTCGGTCATCGGCGGATACCGCTCCGCGATCGTGCAGGCCCGCCGCGAGCTCGGCATCTCGGCCGAGCTGATCCTGTGCTTCCTGCGCGACCACTCGGCGGAATACGCGATGGCCACGCTGATGGAGGCGCTGCCCTACCGCGACTGGATCATCGGCGTCGGACTCGATTCCGACGAACGCGGCAACCCACCCCGCAAGTTCGCCGCGGTGTTCGAACGAGCGCGCCGCGAAGGCTTCCTGCTCACCATGCACTGCGACATCGACCAGCCCGATTCCCAAGAACACATCCGCCAGGCGCTCGAGGAGATCGGCGTCGACCGGCTCGATCACGGCACCAATATCGTGGAGGACGAGCGGCTGGTGGAATTGGTGCGCGCCAAGAGCATCGGGCTCACCTGCTGTCCGGTCTCCAATTCCTTCGTCACCGCCCAGATGAAGTCCGACGAGATCGTCGGGCTGCTCGACCGCGGCCTGCTCGTCACGCTCAACAGCGACGATCCCGCCTACTTCGGCGCCTACGCCGCGGACAACTACCTGGCATTGCGCGAACAAGCCGGCCTGGACGTCGACCAGCTGGTACGCCTGGCCCGCAACTCGTTCCGCGCGTCCTGGCTGACCCCGGCGCGCCTGGACGGCTACCTGCGCGAGATCGACGCCTACGTCGCCAACGGCTGAGGCCGTCGAGACGGCGAGCGTGTCACCGCCGACGACACCCGAGCGCCTCCGCTACATTGAGGCGACTTCTCAGCGCCGGAGCACATTCGCGGCGTCGCCGAGAGTGGTGGTTGTCGGGCGGTCGGCGACGGCACGGCAGGCGGCGGCGCGCACCCGGGCAGAGAGGATCGACCGATGGCCACCGAACACCGTTCTTTCTTGGCGCGGGTGTCACCAACGCAGTGGGTCGCACTGGTTCTGACCGTGCTCGCCGTGCTGTTCGTCTTCGACAACCGCGCCAAGGTGACGATCGAATTCCTGCTGATCAGCGTGGAGTCACCGATGTGGCTGATCCTGCTCGTCATGTTCGTCGTCGGCTGGATCACCGGGGTGCTGATGACGCGCAAGCGCCGCCGCTGACCGCCGCGATCACGTGCTCGGTCCCAGCGCGATCTGCACCGCGCCGTCGGACTTCTGCTGGAACCAGTACGTCAGTCCTCGTCGTCGAGCGAGGTCACGCCCGTGACCAGGCTGATCGCGAATGTCTGGTTGTTCAAGCATCCCGCGGTCACCGTGCTGCCCGCGGCGAAGCCGCCGCGGCTCTCCCCGGCGCGCGCCATGTCGTAGCGGCCACCCGCCTCCTCGGCCGAGCCGACCAGCACGCAGGTCCACTGCTCCCCGGTCGGGTTGCTGCCGACCGCGATACTGCCTTCCTCGGTGGTGTCGGCGGTGAGCGTCGGCGCCGCGGCGGCGAGTCCGCCGCCGAGCACGACCGCCGACGCGGCGGCCGCGGTGATGATTGCCAAACGAACACTCGTTCGGAACATCGTCGTCCTCCTGTTTCGACTGTCGATGTTCCCGCATTTGCCCGTCAGCACGCCCCGAAACCGGGTCCGGCGAATCCGCCACGACCGTGTGACCGCGCCGACACGGCGCACCGCGACGTGACGTGGTACCTATACACTGCCGTCACAGACAGCTCGAAGAGGAGACACGCATGGCCACCAGCACCGTCGACGTCGTCATCGCCGCCCCGCGCGATGTCGTGTACAAGTTCTTCACCGAGCGGGATGGCATCAACGCCCACCTACCGTTCGTGCAGTTCACCCTGAAGAAGCCGGGTTCCCCGACCCCAGAGGGTGTCGGAGCGCAGTACGTGGTCGGCCGAGGCGGCATCGGCATCGTCGAGGAGACCACCAAGCTGGTGCCCGGTGAGCGGATGGAATACAAGATCGTCAAGGGCGCGCCGGTGAAGCGGCACGTCGGCATCGTGACCTTCAGCGACGCCGAGAGCGGCGGCACGCGGGTGTCCTACACGATGGAGTCGGAGCCGAGCCTGCCGGTGCCCGCCAAGGCGGTCGAAGCCGGCCTGCGGGTGCTGATCAACCAGTTCATCAAGGGCACGCAGAAGGCGTTCAGCTGAGCTGACATGGAAAGGCCCTCGCCCCCGATGGCGTAATGCTCGGGGGCGAGGGCCTTTTCGTTTGTTCAGGGAGGTCAGACGGTCGCGCGTTCGGCGCGGGCGGTCTCGAGCAGTTCCTCGGCGTGCGCGCGACCGGTCTCGGTGTCGTCCAGACCGGCGAGCATGCGGGCCAGCTCGATGACGCGCTCGTCCTTGGTGAGCGCGCGGACGCCGCTGTTGACCTTGCCCTTGCCGTCGTCGGACTTGTTCACCACCAGATGCGTGTCGGCGAACGCCGCGACCTGGGGCAGGTGGGTCACCACGATGACCTGATGGGTGCGCGCCAGCCGGGCCAGCCTGCGGCCGATCTCCACCGCGGCGCGGCCGCCGACACCGGCGTCGACCTCGTCGAACACCATCGTCGCGCCGTGATCGGAACTGGCGAGCACCACCTCGAGCGCGAGCATCACGCGGGAGAGTTCGCCGCCCGAGGCGCTCTTGCTCAGCGGCAGCGACTGCGCGCCCGAATGCGCGGAGAGACGGAACTCGACCTCGTCCACGCCGGACGCGCCCGCGTGCAAGTCGACGCCATCGACGTTCAGCGGCGCGGAATCCTGCGCGCCCGCGGGCACCGGACGCACCTCGACCTCCAACCGGGCCTTCCCCATCGCCAGCCCGCCGAGCTCGGCGCTGACCGCCGCGGCCAGCTTGCCCGCCGACTTGGTGCGCGCGGCGGTGAGCTTGCGGGCCGCCGTGCGCACTCGCTCGGCGGCGATGTCCACCTCTGCCGCCAGCTTGGTGAGCGCCTCCTCGGACACATCGAGCGAATCCAGCCTGGTGCGCGCCTCGTCGGCCCAGGCGAGCACTCCGTCGATGTCGGGGGCGTACTTGCGGGTCAGGCTCTTGAGCTCGGCCTGCCTGGTCAGCAGCGAGTCCAGCGCACCGGGATCGGAGGGCAGGTCGGAGAGGTAGCCGCTGAGCTCGGTGGTCAGATCGACGACCACCGCGATGGCCTCGCCCAGCCGGGGCGCGAGCGCGGACAGAGCCGGATCGTCGGCGGACTCCAGCCGCGAACGCGCCGCGCCGAGCAATTCCAGTGCGCCGGAACCGTCCTCGGGCGCGTCGGCCGGACCGGCGAGCGCGTCGTGCGCGGTCGCGGCGGCCTCGCGCAGCGAATCCAGATCGCTGAGCCTGCGCACCTCGTCGACGATCCGCGCGTCCTCGCCGGGTTCCGGTGCGATGGCGTCGATCTCGGTGAGCGAGTACTTCAGCCGGTCGGCCTCCAACGCCAATTCCCTGCTGCGAGCGGTGCGTTCCAGCAGCTCGGTGCGGGCGTCGAGCCAGGAACGACGATGCACCTGATACTTGCGCAACAGCGAACCGACCGTCTCGGCGGCGAACTGGTCCAGCGCGTTCAGTTGCTGTTCCGGACGCTGCAAACGCAGCTGGTCGTTCTGGCCGTGCACGGTCAGCAGCGGCGCGGTGAAATCGGCCAGCACCGAGGCGGGCACGCCGCGGCCACCGAGATGCGCGCGGGAGCGTCCATCGCTGTTCACCGTGCGGATCGCGATGACACTGCCGTCGTCGTCGGCCTCGGCCGCCGCCGACTCCAGCACCTGACCGACCTCGGTGCGGGCGGCCTCGTTCACGTCGTCGACGGTGAAGCGGCCCTCCACCACCGCGCGCGCCGCGCCGAGCCGCACCCGGCCCGCGTCGGCGCGCGCACCGCTCAGCAGGTGCAGGCTGGTCACCACCATGGTCTTGCCCGCGCCGGTCTCACCCGTCAGGACGGTGAGACCCTCGTGAAACTGCGCGGTGGCCGTGGATATGACGCCGAGGCTGTCAATCCTGATCTCTGTCAGCACGTGTGCTCTCCGTTCGCCGTCGGCCTCGCCAGCCGGTCACAGGCAACTGGAACTTGCGCACCATCCGGTCCGCGAACGGCGCGGAGTCCAACCGCACCCAGCGCACCGGTTCGGCGCCGCGGACCGCCTCCACCCGGCCGCCCTTGGGCAACGCCATGGTGCGCCTGCCGTCCAGGAAAACTATCGCATCGTGGCCCGTGGCAACGGATTCCACCGCGATCCTGGACTCCGGGCTGGTCACCAGGGGTCGCGCGAACAGGGCGTGCGCGTTGCTCGGGATCACCAGCAGCGCCTCCAGCTCCGGCCACACCACCGGCCCGCCTGCCGAGAACGCGTAGGCCGTGGAGCCGGTCGGCGTGGCGATCAGGATGCCGTCGCAGCCGAACGACGAGACGGGTCGCCCGTCGACCTCGAGCACGACCTCCAACACGCCCATGCGCGAGGCGTTCTCGATGCTGGCCTCGTTCAACGCCCAGCCGGTGTCCACCACCTCGTCGTCCACCCGGACCGACAGGTCGATCGTCATCCGATGCTCGATGCGGTAGTCGCCGCGCACCACCTGGCCGAGCGCCTCGTCCAAGTGCTCGGCCTCGGCCTCGGTGAGAAAGCCGATGCGGCCCAGATTGATTCCCAGCACCGGCACCGACGCCGGACGCGCCAGTTCGGCGGCACGCAGGAACGTACCGTCACCGCCGAGCACCAGCACCATCTCGCACCCGACCGCGGCCTCCGGCCCGTGCTCGACCACTTGCACCGGATATCCGCCGGGCGCCGCGCAGGCCATCGTGTCCTGGCCTGCCTCGACATCGAACCGGGTGCTGTCGGCCTCGTCATCGAGAACCCGCAGCCCGATTCCCGCCTCGGTGAAGATCTTCGCCACCCGGTGGGCGGTCTCGATGATCTCCGCCCGGCCCGGATGCGAGACAAGCAGGATCTCCCGGCCGCCGGATTCCGGCGTCACCGCGTTCACTGTGGACCCTCCTCAACCGCGCGCTCGACGAGCGCGGCGACCTCTTGCGCGTCGTATTCGAACTGCCCGTCCTTGCGCAGCCACAGAAAGTATTCGACATTGCCCGACGGACCGGGAAGCGGGCTGGCCACCGCACCGAGGGTGCGCAGCCCGTGTTCGGCGGCCACCGCGGCGACCGTGCGCACCGCCTCCGCGCGCAACGCGGGATCGCGCACGACACCACCCGAGCCGACCCGCTCCTTGCCCACCTCGAACTGCGGTTTCACCATGGGCAGCAGATCGGCGCCGTCGGCGGCGCAGGCGGCCAGTGCGGGCAGCACCAGGCCGAGGGAGATGAACGACAGGTCACCGACGACGAGTTCGACCGTGCCGTCGATGAGTTCGGGCGTCAGGTTGCGGACGTTGGTGCGGTCGTGGACGCGCACACGGTCGTCGTTCTGCAACCGCCAGATCAGCTGGCCGTACCCGACGTCGACCGCCACCACTTCCCGCGCGCCACGGCTGAGCAGCACGTCGGTGAACCCGCCGGTCGACGCGCCCGCGTCCAGGCAGCGCTTGCCCGCGACACGCACGCCCTCCGGCTCGAATCGCTCCAGCGCGCCGAGGAGTTTGTGCGCACCGCGCGAGGCCCACTGCACCTCGTCGGGTTCCTCCCGCACCAGCAGCGGGGTGCCCGTTTCCACCGCGGTCGCCGGTTTGGTGGCGACCGATCCAGCAATCAGGACCCGACCCGCGCCGATCAGCTCGACCGCGTGCTCCCGCGATCGCGCCAACCCGCGGCGAACGAGTTCGGCGTCCACTCGCGCGCGCCTGGCCACCTCAGATCTTGTCCACCGTAGCCAGGGCCTGGACCAGCACGTCGTGTGCCTGCTCCAGGATGCGCGCGCGCCGGGTGATGTCGGCGCCGGATTCCGCGCTGTCCGCGGCCGCCACGAAGGCGGCGCCCCGGACGTCGAGCTCGGCCAGCAGGCTGTCGATCTCGGTGCGAATCCGGTCCGGGTCGGCGGGCTCCGGGCGACCCTGCGCGCCCGGCAGATGCCTGCCGGGCAGCGGGACGCCGGGGCGGGGCGCGTTCGGTCCGGGACCGGGCACACCGGGTCCCTGCGGGCGGGGCGTCGGAGTAGTCATCGTGATGCCAACGCTATCCGATTTCCGAATCGGACGCGCGCACCGTCACCGCCCGGCCGGGGTTCCTCCGCAGCCGCTCGGACAGGTCGTCCGTCGACTCGTCCTCGACCGGAGGGTGGTTCAGCGCGTCCAGGGAATCCGCGACGTAGGTGGGGATGCGCGTCTCGGGCGCGGTACGGAGCTCGTCCAGAGTGCTCACGCCGGTCAGCACCAGCAGCGAATCAAGGCCGACGTGCTGGGCGCCCTCGATGTCGGTGTCCAGCCGGTCGCCGACGACGAGCGCGCTGCGGGTGCCCGCGCGGACCAGAGCGTCCTCGAGCAGCGGCGCGTACGGCTTGCCCGCGACGATCGGCTCGCGGTCCGACGCGGCGCGCAGTGCGGCGACCATCGCGCCGTTGCCCGGCGCGAGACCGCGCTCGTTCGGCAGCGTCTTGTCCGTGTTGGCCGCCACCCACAGCGCGTCGGCGCGCAGCGCGTACGCCGCCTCGGCCAGATCGGGCCAGGCCGTCTGCGGCGAATGCCCTTGCACCACGGCGGCGGGCACGGTCCCGTCGAACCGGCGGACGGCGCGCAGGCCGACCGCGTCGACTTCCGCGACGAGATCGTCGGTGCCGACCACGAGCACCTCGGCGCCGGGCCGCAGGCGTTCGGCCAGCAGCCGCGCGGCCGCCTGGGCGCTGGTCACCACGTCCTCGGTGGTCGCGGGGAAGCCCAGCTCCGCCAGATGCTCGGCGACCACCTCCGGCCCGCGGCTGGCGTTGTTGGTGACGTACACGAGCCGCTGCTCCGACTCGCCCGCGCCCGCCAACGCCTCCGGCGCACCCTCGATCACCGCGGGACCGCGGTACAGCGTGCCGTCCAGGTCCAGCAACAGGGCTTCATAGCGATCTCGTAGCCGCTTCACACCACTCTCACTTCGTGTCACCACTCGGCGCGTGCCGAATTCCATGCGCGCCCAAGGTCGGTCGGCCCCGACGCCGCCGCCGTGGCCGAGTCGCCACGCACGGCCGCCGATCCGAGCCGCCTCGACAACACGCCGAGGATTCGACCCTACGTCAGTCAGCCGACAGATACGGCATCGCGTTGCCTGCCCCACAGCTGCGAACAACCACCGGACCACTCGACCGAGAACACGTCTCGAGGGACCAAACCCGTTCCGCGACGGCGCATCACATCCGGGCGGACCGCTGATCGACGCGTTATCCGGGACTGGGGCGTCAACCTGGAGATCCCTGCCCGTTCACGCGGAAAAGCCGGACGATCATTCACGACGGACGTCTCCAAGTGTGGTGCGCCGATCGCGGCAACCGCCCGGCCGTCCCTGCTGGATGGGCGCTGACAGTGGTGGCCGTGCGGCGATCACCGGTCGGCGGGCGACCCAACAGTCAGCACGGCATGCCGAGACCGCAGACAGATCGCGGTAACCGCCCAGCCTCCTGCCGCACGGTCACTCGCCAGCCGCCCCAGGCGGTAATCACCGTCGGCGGGCGCTCCGTGACAGGCAGCGTGCTCAGCCGGTCCACGGATCGCAGTAACCACCTGCCCCACCGCCAGACAGTCGCTGGCCAACGGTCGCCGCGGGGCGATCACTGTCGGTGGTCGATCTGCGACAGACAGCACGCGTGGGCGGATCGCGGTAGCCGCCCGGCCCACCGCCAGATCGTCGCTTGCCAGCGGTTACCGTGCGGCGATCACCGGTCGGCGGGCAGCCAATAACCGGCAGCGCCGCGTAGCCGGACCGCAGATCACGGTCACTGCCCGGACCGCTGCCCGATGGACGCTCACCAGCCGTCACCGGGCGGCACCCAACCGTCGGCGGCCGACCCTCGAACAGTCAGCGCCGCATGGCTGGACCGTAGATCGCGATAGCTCCCCGATGCCGGTCAATCGCTGGTAGCGGTCGCTGATCGGCGCTTACTGTCAACGGGCGCCCCGCGACACAGTGCGGATCTCGGCAGCTATCCGGCTCGTCCCGGACTGTCGCTCGCCCGTATCGATCGCCGGTCGCTGTGCACCTCTCACCGGTTGGCGGTTGGCGGTTGGCGGTTGGCGGTTGGCGCGGACCTACAGGTCGGCGTCGCCGGTCAGCTCTTCCGCGCGTTCTTCGGCGTCGGTCTCGCCGTCGAGGTCGGCGGAGGCCGCGTTGAGGAACCAAGTCAGGCCCTCGTCGGTGCGGCCTGCGGCCACCAGGGCGTCGGCGTAGGCGTAGAACAGGCGGGCGGCGGCGGAGCCGGTGCGCTCTGGGTCGAGGTCGGAGGTTTGCAGGGTCACCACGGCCTGGTCGTACTGGCCGAGGTCCATGCGGGCGCCGGCCACGACGATGCGCAGCTCGGTGGCCTCGTCGCCGCTGAGCGCGCGGGCTTCCTCGCTGCGGCCGAGTTCGATGGCGCGCTCGGGACGACCGAGACCGCGTTCGCAGTCGGCCATCACCGCGAGCAGACCGGAACCGCCGGACATGCGTCGTGCGGTGCGCAGCTCGGACAGCGCTTCCGCCCACTCTCCCGCGTGGTAGGCCACGACGCCCGCGGTCTCGCGCACCACGGCGATCCGGCCCGCGCGCTGTCTGGCCGCGCGCGCGTGCGCGAGGGCGAGGCGCGGATCGTCCTCGACGAGGCGGACGGCCATCACCAGGTGCCGTGCCACCGTCTCGGCATTGCCCTTGTCCAGGCTCAGCAGATCGCGGCGGATCGCAGTGTCCAGGTCGGACGCCTGCACGTCGTCCGGCAGATCCGGTTCCTCGGGACGCGGGGGACGCCGATCCAGCGAACGACCACCGGTTCGTGCGCCCTCGCCGCCGCGACGACGGTCCTGCGTTCCGCGGTCGTAGTCACCCGATTCGCCGCGACGCTTGAAGCCGCCGCGATCGCCGCTCTCGCCACGATCGAAGCCGCGCTCCTCAGCGTCGCGCCGTCCGCCGGAACCTTCGCCACGCCGACCGAAATCGGGGCGGTCGCCGGAACCACGACGCTGGAAACCACCGCGCTCACCCGACTCGCGACGCTCGAAACCGCCACGGTCTTCGGAGTCACCGCGACCCGAGAATCCGCGCCGCTCACCGAAATCGCCGCCGCGATCGCCGCGCGGCTTGAAACCTTTGTCCTCGGAGTCGCGTCGGGGCTTGAAGCCACCGCGTTCCCCGGAATCCCCGCGGCGCTCGAAACCTCCGCGATCTCCTGAATCACCGCGGCCGAATCCGCCACGATCGCCGGAACCGCCCCGATGGAATCCGCCACGCTCACCGGAACCGCCACGGCTGAAACCACCGCGTTCGCCCGAACCGCCACGGTCGTAGCCGCCACGTTCGCCCGAGCCGCCGCGCGGCTTGAAGCCACCGCGTTCCCCGGAGTCACCGCGACGCTCGTAACCACCGCGCTCACCCGAACCGCCACGCCGGTCGAATCCGCCACGCTCACCCGAGCCGCCGCGCGGCTTGAAGCCACCGCGTTCCCCGGAGTCACCGCGACGCTCGTAACCACCGCGTTCCCCGGAATCACCGCGACGCTCGTAACCACCGCGCTCACCCGAACCGCCACGCCGGTCGAATCCGCCACGCTCACCCGAGCCGCCGCGCGGTTTGAAACCGCCGCGATCCCCGGAGTCGCCGCGACGCTCGTGACCACCGCGTTCGCCCGAGTCGCCCCGGCGCTGGAAGCCGCCGCGCTCCTCGGAGGAGCCGCGCGAACCATAGCCGCCGCGCTCGCCGGAGCCCTCGCCGCGTTGGTAACCACCACGACGTTCGCCGCCGCGGCCGAAACCGCCGCGACCTTCAGAGTCCTGACGTCGGCCCGCGCCGCCGCGGCCGCCGAAATCGTCGCGGCGCTGGAAGCCGCCGCGGCCACCGGATTCACCGCGTTCGCCCGATCCGCTCCTGCGGTCGAAGCCGCCGCGCCCGGCATTGCCCTCGCGGTCGCCGCGTGAGGAGCCACCCGTGCCGCGGGACGGCCGGTCAGAACCGGCGTCGCGCTGACCGGAGTCGGAAGCGCTACGTCGGAATGGCTTCCGACCGTCGTTGTGTTCGGACACGGTGATCCCTTTCTAGGTTCCGCTGAAGTTGTTCAGGGCCCCAACAAATTGAATCACGTGCCGTCGGTGGGGCTCGGACGCGACGGCGTCACGGGCGCGAAAGCGCCCAAACGACGATAGGGGACCCAGAATTGGGTCCCCTATCGTGAAAG